>JANMMX010000017.1:0-2751 GCA_031373605.1 Allobosea sp.
GTGGCTTTCGACGGCCCGCCGCCTGTCACCGTGTCGATGATGCCGAACGTGTCGAAGAAGACATAGACCAGGTTCACCACCAGCAGGAAGAAGGTTGTCGGCGAGAGCAGCGGGAAGATAATCGTCCAGAAACGGCGCCAGGGCCGCGCGCCATCGATGGTGGCGGCCTCGATCACGCTTTTGGGGATGGCCTGAAGACCAGCAAGGAAGAACAGAAAATTGTAGCTGATCTGCTTCCAGACAGCGGCCATGACCACCAGCGTCATGGCCTGATTGCCGTTCAGCAGCGGGTTCCAGTTCACGCCCATGTCCTGCAAGCCGCGCCCCAGCATGCCAAGCGACGGGTGGAACAGGAACATCCAGAGCACGCCGGCAATGGCGGGCGCCACCGCATAGGGCCAGATGAGCAGCGTGGTGTAGATTTGATGGCCGCGAATGTGCCTGTCCGCCATCACCGCGAAAAGCAGCGCGATGGACAGCGAGAAGAAGGCCACCAGCGAGGAGAAGACCAGCGTGTTCCAGAGCGCCTTGTAATAGTCAGGTTTGGAGAACAGCGTCTTGTAGTTCTCGAACCAGACGAACTGGGTCGAGGTGCCAAAAGCATCCTCGACCAGGAAGGACTGCCAGACAGCCTGGCTGGCCGGCCAATAGAAAAACACCAGAGTGATGGCGAGCTGCGGCGCCAGCAACAGTGCTGGCACGAGATAGCCCGTGAAGGTGGCGTTCTTTGTCATTGGGCGAGTGGCCAATCGCGAATGGCGAATGGTTCGACGCAACTATGCTGCATCTCGCTATTCGCCACTCGCAATTCGCGTTTTGTCACCGCGTCACCGTCCGCTCGAACTGGCGCAGCACAGCGTTGCCACGCTCGTTGGCGGCGTCGAGGGCTGCCTTCGGCGTCTTCTGGCCGCTCAGAGCGCTTTCGATTTCCTCGGCCCAGATGTCACGGATCTGGACAAGGTTGCCGAAGCGCAGGCCGCGCGAATTCTCGGTCGGCGCCTTGTTGTTCAGCTGCAGCAGCGGGGTCTCGAGGAAGGGCTTGTCCTTGTAGAAGCCTGAGTCCTTCACCTTGGCATTGGCCGCCTTGGTGATCGGCAGATTGCCGGACTCGGTGTGCAGCTTCACCTGACGGTCGACATTGGACAGGTAGGTGAAGAACTTCGCGACGCCCTTATATTCGGCAGCCGGCTTGCCGCCCATGGTCCAGAGCGAGGCACCGCCGATGATCGAGTTCTGCGGCGCACCGGCAACATCGGGATAATACGGCATCGGCGCATTCGCCCAATCGAACTTGGCGTTGGCGCGCACATTGCCGAAGAAGGCCGAGGAGGTCATGAAGATCGGGCATTCGCCCGAGGTGAAGCGGCCCTCGCCGGTGTTGGTGCGGCCTGAGTAATCGAAGGTCTTGTCCTTCTGCAGTTCGACCAGATTGGTCAGGTGCTTGACGAACAGCGGCTCGTTGATCTTGAAGCTGGAATCAAAGCCATCCATGCCGTTGGCCTTGGTGCCGACTGCAGTATTGTGCCAGGCGCCGAGCTGCTCGATGTTGAGCCAGGTGATCCAGGCTGTCGAGAAACCGCATTTGTCAAAGCCTGCTGCCTTCAGCTTCTTGGCAGCATCAAACACTTCCGGCCAGGTCTTTGGCGGGACGTCGGCATTCAGACCCGCCTTCTTCAGCGCGTCCTTGTTGTACCACATGACGGCTGAGGACGAGTTGAACGGGAAGGAGAGCATCTCGCCCTTCACCGTGGAATAATAGCCGGTGATGGCAGGCAGGTAGCTGTTGGGATCGAACGTCTCGCCCGCTTCCTTCATCAGTTCCTGAACCGGCTTCACAGCGCCCTTGGCCCCCATCATGGTGGCGGTGCCCACTTCGAAAACCTGCATGATGTGCGGGGCATTGCCGGCGCGGAAGGCGGCGATGCCGGCATTCAGCGTGTCGGCATAGGAGCCCTTGTAGGTCGGGGTGACCTTGAACTCTTTCTGGCTGGCGTTGAACTCTTCAGCCAGCTTGACGATGACCTCGTTGTTGGCGCCAGTCATCGCATGCCACCATTGCAGCTCGGCCTGGGCTGCAGCGCTGGAGACGCCAGCCAGCAATGCAACTGCTGTGGCACCAAGGACGGATTTGAACCGGAAATTCATGGCATTCTCCCATTTTGCGCCCCGTAATCAGGGCTGCCCTTCTTCTGTCTTGTTCAAACTAGCACGAAGTTGGGGTGACATTTCAATGACGATTATATGACGTTACCCTTGGCGCATTGCGCTCGGGCCAAAGCCTCGGGCATGGTGGTGTGCCCGCTGCAAGAAAGCTTAGCCTGGAAAATGTCCATGACGCGCATTGTATTGACCCCTGAACAGACACTGCCCACTGACGGCATGGCGGGCGCACTGGCTGCGCGCATCTGGCGACCGGATGTTTCTGGCCCTTCTGTGGTTGCGCTGCGCGAAGGCATGGCCTTCGACGTCACGCCCATTTTTCCAACGATGCGTGACCTCTGCGAGGCGGCTGATCCGGCGCAGAGCCTGCGGGCGGCACAGGGGGAGCCAGTCGGCACGCTGGCTGACATCTTGGCCAACACGCCGCCCGATGGTCGCGATGCGTCAAGGCCCTGGCTGCTTGCGCCCGTCGATCTGCAAGCCATCAAGGCGGCAGGCGTGACGTTCGCGGTCTCGATGCTGGAGCGTGTGATCGAGGAGCGGGCACGCGGCAATCCGGCTTCCGCTGCCGCCATCCGGCAGGAGATCGTG
>JANMMX010000039.1:0-12940 GCA_031373605.1 Allobosea sp.
CTGAGTTCGGCCCTGTCCTTCAGCGTGGCATCCTGCCCGACGATGCTGGCGACCGGGTCACCGACAAAACGGAACATGGAGAACGAGATCAGAGCCACCGCGAGCATGACAAGCAGCGCCTGAACCAAGCTGCGCAGGAGATAGGCGATCATTGGATTGGGTTACTCATCACAAGAAAAATGGGAGCGGCAGAACTGCCGCTCCCGATTGCGAACAAGGATCAGGAGCCCTTGGCGTTCAGGAAACGCATCTTCGGCGTGTTCTCGACGTCTGTCGGGATGTTCCACTCCTGGCGCATGGCGCCGGCGATGAACTGCATGTGCACCGGGGCATAGATGCCTTCCGCCTGGATCTGCTTCCAGATGTCGGCGATCGAGGCGTTGCGCTTGGCAATGTCGACTTCCGAGTTGAGGCCATCGATCTTGGCGTCGAGGGCCGCGTTGGAATAGCCGGTGCCATTCCATGTGCCCGCCGTCTGGGTCTTGGTGCGATACAGGTCATTGAAGATGTAGTGCGAGTCGAAGGTCGGGATGCCCCAGCCGAGCAGATAGAAGTCGAACTCACCCTTCTGGATGGCCGGGAAGTGGACGCGCAGCGACTGCGACACGAGCGTGGCCTTGATGCCGATCTGCCCGAGCATGCCGACGACGGCCTGGCTGATCGCCTCGTCATTGACGTAGCGATCGTTGGTGGTGTGCAGGTTCACCGAGAAACCATTCGGATAACCAGCTTCCGTCAGCAGCTTCTTTGCGGCGGCCACATCATATTTCGGGAATGCGTCCAGTTCCTTGGTGTAGCCATTGATGAACGTGGTCGCGAGCGAGCCCTGCGGCGTCGACTGGCCGCGCATCACGACGCGCTGGATCGCATCGCGGTTGATCGCGGTGTTGATCGCCTGACGCACCTTCACTTCGGCGAAGGGGTTCTTGCCCTTGACGTCCGACGATTTCAGCTCGGCGGCGCCGACATTCATGCCAAAGAAGATCGAGCGATTCTCGGGGCCGGCATTGACGCGCAGGCCGGGAGACGCCTTCAGGCGCTCCAGATCCTGCACAGGCACGTCCTGGAGATAGTCGATCTCGCCCGACAGAAGGGCTGCGACGCGAGTCGCGGCTTCCGGGATCGCGCGATAGACGATCTCGGTGATGCCGTGCTGGTCCGAACCTGTCGCCCAATGGGCAGGATTGACCTTCATCACGGTGCTGACGTCAGGCTGGCGCGACACAAGGCTGAACGCACCAGTGCCATTGGCGGTGCGGGTGGCGCCGTTCTCGACCTTTTCCTTCAGGTTCTGCGGATCGACAGCGTTGTTCGCCTCGGACCATTCCTTGTCCATCATGAACATGTTGGTGAGGTTGTTCACCAGCAGCGCATTCGGGCCCTTGGTCTTGATGTGCACCGTCAGGTCATCGACCTTGGTGATGGTGTCGACCGAAACCAGCAGCGACTTCATGTCAGCGGCGGGCTTCAGGGCGCGGGTGAGAGAGAACACCACATCATCGGCGGTAAAGGCATTGCCATTGTGGAACTTGACGTTCGGGCGCAGCTTGAACTCCCAGATGGTGGGGTCATTCGGCAGCGTGCGCCACGAGGTGGCGAGAGCGCCCGACAGCTTGCCATCAAAGCTGCGCACAACCAGCGTCTCGTAGATGTTGTGCATCAGCACATGGTTGGGGCCGGTGTTGCCGGAATGGGGATCAAGTGTTGTCGCGTCCTGTGAGCGGACCCAGCGCAGGGTCTTTGCTTCGGCAAAGGAGGTGACAAAAGCGGTCGATGCGACCAGAACAGTGGCGAGCGCCAGAGCAGATTTTTTCATCGCGTGTGACTTTCGATTTGGCTTCCGGCAACCCGGATAAACGTCAAGACTAGACACGTTCCAGCAAAGAGTCACTGGCCTTAATTCACACGTGAACCATGCATTTGAACATTATCACGGCACTGCGGAATCACGCTTTTTCCTTATCTGAGCCTCGGATTCAGCGCGTCGCGCAGCCAGTCC
Source organism: Allobosea sp. (assembly GCA_031373605.1). GTDB lineage: Bacteria > Pseudomonadota > Alphaproteobacteria > Rhizobiales > Beijerinckiaceae > Allobosea. The sequence continues at coordinate 2,000 of JANMMX010000039.1, forward strand.
CCCAGCAGGTTGACCGCCAGCACGATGGCCGCAAGCGTGGCGCCGGGGAAAGCCACGATCCACCAGTCACCCGAGAACAGATATTTGTTGCCGATGCTGATGAGCGTGCCGAGCGACGGTTGATTCGGCGGCAATCCGACGCCAAGGAAGGAGAGCGTCGCTTCGGTGATGATAGCCAGGCCCAGATTGATGGTGAGGATGACCAGAACAGGCCCGATCACGTTTGGCAGCACATGCCGCGCCATGATGAGCGACGTGGGCAGGCCCACCAGCCGGGCGGCATGCACATAGTCCTTGTTGCGCTCGACAAGCGTCGAGCTGCGGATGGTACGGGCATATTGCACCCAGAAGGACAGCCCTATCGAGATGACCAGCACGACAACGGCCGTGTCCTCGCGCGAGGAATGCTTGAACAGCGCGCGCACCACACCGTCAATCAGCAGGGCGACGAGGATCGCCGGGAAGGTCAGCTGCACATCGGCGACGCGCATGATGAAGGCATCGACACGGCCCCCCATGTAACCTGCCAGCAGACCCAGCGTGATGCCGATGGTGGCCGCCAGCGCGACGCCCAGCCCGCCCACGGTCAGCGAGACGCGAAGGCCGTAAAGGATCGCCGAAAACAGGTCGCGCCCCTGATCGTCCGTGCCGAGCAGGAAGCGCGGATCGCCGCCCGCCAGCCAGCGCGGCGGGACATTGGAATCGGCCAGAAAGACCTTTGCCGGATCAAACGGATCAAACGGGGCAATGAGCGGCGCAAACACGGCGCCGAACATCAGCAGAAACACCACGAAGCCAGCGAACATGGTCACTTTCGATGCCCGAAAGCTGGCATAGATGTCGCTGTCGAGGATGCGCGCCAGCCGTGATTTTGGCAGGGCCTGCGGACCTGCTGCCGACTGTGCCAATGGCGCGCCTCCGCTCATACCCTGCAGTCTCGCCGAAACTTCTTCGCCAGTTGTAAGGGGCATCAGACAGATTTCCTCAGGCCGCGCCAACCGTGGCTCTCAGGCGCGGATCCACCAGCGCATAGAGCAGGTCAACGATGAGATTGATCGAGACGAACATGAACGAGATGAGCAAAAGGTAGGCCGCCATGATCGGGATATCGACATTCTGCACGGCCCGCAGGAAGAGCAGGCCCATGCCCGGCCACTGGAACACCGTCTCGGTGATGAGCGCGAAGGCGATGATCGAGCCAAGCTGGAGGCCGGCCACGGTAATCACCGGCACAAGCGTGTTCTTGAGCGCATGGCCAAAATGGACGGCGCGCGTCTTCAGGCCGCGGGCACGGGCAAACTTGATGTAGTCGGTGCGCAGCACCTCCATCATCTCGGCGCGCACCAGCCGCATGATGAGTGTCATCTGGAACAGACCCAGCGTGATCGAGGGCAGGACCAGCGCTTTCAGGCCAGAAATGGTGAGAAGGCCTGTCGTCCAGGTTTCGCCAATCTTCACCACCGTGCCACGCCCGAACGAGGGCAGCACGCCCAGCGTGACCGAGAACAGGTAGATCAGCAGAATGCCGATCAGGAATGTCGGCAGGCTGATGCCGACCAGCGAGACAGTGAGGAACACCTTGGCCAGCCAGCCATCGCGCCGCAAGGCGGTGTAGACCCCCATCGGGACACCGACGAACAGCGAAAACAGCGCTGACATGAAAGCCAGTTCCAGCGTGGCCGGCGCGCGGTCCGCCAGCAGGGCGGTGACCGGCAGACGGAACTGGTAGGAGACGCCGAACTCAAGCCGCGCCGCATTGGCGACATAGGTCGCAAACTGCACGATGACGGGTTTGTCGAGCCCAAGCGAGGCGCGGATTTGCGCGATCTGGTCGGCAGGTGTGTCGATCGAGACAATCTGGTTCACCGGATCGCCGACAAAGCGGAACATGGTGAAGGCCAGCAACGCCACGGTCAGCATGACCAGAAGCGACTGGAACAGACGTCTGAGGATGAAAGCCAGCATGCTGATTCAAGCCTTGATTGCGCAGCGTCACAGCCAGATTGCGCGCGTGGCCGGCGCGAGAAACCGCGTGTCCCGGCAATAACCGTGAAGGTCCGCCACCTGAGGCGCGCCCGTGTCAGGCATCACCGATCCTGCACAGCGTGCAGGATCGGATCAGCGGGAAACAGGAGGCGGGAGGGAGAGGCCCGCCTCCATGCAGGCGCTTACTGCTTGGTTGCCCAGTAGAGCAGCACCTGGTTGTCAGCACGCTGTGACAGCTTGACCGATTTCGACACACCCCAGGCCAGAGCCTGCTGGTGCAGCGGAATGTAGGAAAAATCATTCGTTGTCAGCGTGTAGGCTTCCTTGATCATGGCATTGCGCTTGGCGACGTCATTCTCGACCAGGATCTTGTCGGTCAGCGCGTCCACCGCCTTGTTGCAATAGCCGCCAAGATTGGCCTCGCCACGCGAGGAGGTGGCCACATCGCGGCAACCATGGATGTCATGCAGCACGTTGTGGCTGTCAAAGGTGCCCGGCGTCCAGCCCAGCAGATAGAAGGACGTGGCATAACCGCCCGGCTTCAGCACCTTGGCGAAATACTGCGCCTTGGGCTGGGCGTTGAGGTTGATCTTGATGCCGGCGCGCGCCAGCATGCCAACCACTGCCTGACAGATCGGCTCGTCATTGACGTAGCGATCATTCGGGCAATCCATCGTCACTTCAAAGCCGTTCGGATAGCCAGCCTCGGTCAGCAGCTTTTTGGAGGCCTCGACATCGAATTTCGGCCGGGCAAAGCCTGCCTGCGAGAACAGTTCCGGCGCAATCATCAGCGGCGAAGGTGTTGCAAGGTTGCGCATCACGCGCGCCTTGATCGTCTCGATGTCGATGGCCTGATAGAAAGCCTGACGGACGCGCACATCCTTGAAGGGGTTCTTGCCCTTGATGTTCGAGAACAGCAGTTCATCGCGCGTCTGGTCGAAACCGAGGAAGATCGTGCGAAGCTCGGGGCCGGTCAGCACCTGCGCCATCGGCGAGCCATTGACGCGGGCAATGTCCTGGATTGGCACGGGCTCGATCACGTCAACTTCGCCCGAAAGCAGCGCCGCAACGCGCGTGGCGTCCGAGGCGATCGGGGTGAAGATGATCTCGGTCAGGTTGTGTTCGGCCTTCTGCCACCATGCGGTGTTGGGCTTGAACACGGTGCGGACACCGGCTTGATGCGTCTCGATGCGGAAGGCACCGGTGCCGTTCGAGTTCAGCGCGGCAAAGCTCGGTGTCGTGGCGCTGGCGGGCGTCGGCGCAGCAGAGTTGTTCGCCTCCGACCACTTCTTCGACATGATGTACCAGGTGTCCCACTGCGCATGCAGAATGGGATTTGGCGAGGTCAGGACGAAATCGACCGTGTGGTCATCGATCTTGACGGCCTTGGCATCCTTGGGAACGCGGGTCTGCAGGTTGGAGCCCGTGGCGCGCACGCGGTCTGCCGAGAATACCACGTCATCGGCGGTGAAATCCTCGCCATTGTGGAACTTCACGCCCTTGCGCAGGTTGAAACGCCAGGTCAGGCCGTCAGTGCTGACCGTCCACTTCTCGGCGAGGCCCGGCTGGATCGCGAGATCCTTGCCGCGTGCCGTCAGACCCTCGAACACATGCGCCAGATTGGCCAGCGTCGTCGTCTCGTTCAGCGTGTAGGGATCCAGCGATTTGAGATCGCCCTGGTTGGCATAGCGCAGGGTCTTGGCCTGCACCGTTGTGGCCAGCAGCGCGAAAGCGGCTGCGGCGAGGATTGTGCGCTTGATGGACATGACTGTTTCTCTCCCGTTCCAGTCGATGATGAGCCCTGTCGGCAAAAGCGGCTCGAACCACGGTTGTCGTTGCAACCTCGGCTGGGCCTGCCATCCAGAACGTCTGCAATCAGCTTAGACGCGGGAAAGCCCGGCGGTCTAGCCATGCGCCGCGCGAAAAATAGTCATGCCTGCATCACCATTTTGCTGGCAAGGGGGTTTGCGGTGCAACAACGCGGTCAGCGCGAAAGCTCGGCGATGACCTTGCGGATGAAGGTTTCTCCGGCCTCAAACTGGCTGATCTCGATGAACTCGTCAGGCTGATGCGCTTGCGCAATGTCACCAGGCCCACACACCACGGTTGACCAGCCTGCGCCCTGGAACAGGCCACCTTCGGTGCCATAGGCCACGACATGGCTGCCATTGTCACCGGTGATGCGGCGCGCCATCTGCTCGGCGGCGCCATCGGTTTCGGGCCGCAAACCCGGCGTTGAGGACATGATGCGGAAGGAAACGCCGCTTTCGGGCGCAATCGCCTTCATCGGCGGCTCGATCACCTCCCGGATGTAAGCCTCGTAGCGCGCGAGGTAGGATTGCGCCGTCTCGCCCGGGATCGCGCGCACTTCGCTGATGATGGTGGCGTGCTCGGCCGTGATGTTGGCCGCCGTGCCGCCCGACATCATGCCGCAATGCAGCGTCGTGTAGGGTGGTTCGAACGGGTTCTCCGGGTCAGCGGCGGCAGCGTTCGCAGCCAGCAGGTCCGTGTGCCAGTTGACCAGTTTTGCCGCGACCATCACCGCGGACACGCCCATATCGATCCGGCTGGAATGCACGGCCTTGCCGCGCACCGTCGTTTCCATGCGCGTGCCGCCCTTGTGGCCAGTGACCACGTGCATCATCGAGGGCTCGCCGACGATGACCGCCGACGGCCTGATGCCGGCTTCCGCCATGGCGCGGATCATGAAAGGCGCGCCAACGCAGCCCGTCTCCTCGTCATAGGACAGGGCGATGTGGATGGGCCGCTTCAGCCCGGCTTTCAGCATGTCGGGCACCAGCGCCAGGGCCAGCGCGTCAAAACCCTTCATGTCGCAAGTGCCGCGCCCATAAAGCCGTCCATCGCGCTCGGTCAGCGTCCATGGATCGCGCGACCAGTTCTGGCCCGCGACAGGCACGACATCGGTGTGGCCAGACAGCACGACACCGCCATCAACCTTCGGCCCAATGGTGGCAAACAGGTTGGCCTTGATGCCATCCGGGCTGGGCACAATCTGGCTTTCGACGCCGACCGAGGCCAGCCAGTCATGCGCGAAATGGATGATGTCGAGGTTGGAGACCTGCGACTCGCTGGGGAAAGACACAAGCTTCGCCAGCATCTCGCGCGGTGTCATGTTTGCAGCCATGGTCATCAGGGGCCTTTCAGGTTTTCTGCGGCCAAGGCTAGAGATACGCACAAGACTTGGTCAACCGGCATGGCATGCTTGCTGTGCGCGTCGGTTGCGCGCGGCAATGGCTTGAGGCACGTGCCATGCGTGCCAAAGTAACATGCACGAAAGGCCCACCATGACATTCGACGTTTCGCTTGCCGACATCGAAGCTGCCGCCAGCCGCATTGCCGGGCGGGTGCGGGTGACGCCCACCTATCACAGCCCTGTCCTGTCAGCACGGCTCGGGGCGCAGACGCTCATCAAGGCCGAGAGCCTGCAGCAGGCGGGTTCGTTCAAGGTGCACGGCTGCTTCAACAAGTTGCTGGCGATGAGCGAGGCCGAGCGCAAGCGGGGCGTGGTCACTGTTTCGGGTGGCAACCATGCCATCGCCGTCTCCGGCGTCGCCAGTGCGCTGGGCTCGCACGCACTGGTGCTGATGCCGAAGACCGTTGCGCCCTTCAACATTGCGCTGACGGAGGCGGCCGGCGGCACGGTGGAGCTGTGCGAGGACGCCATCGCCGCATTTGCCAAGGCGGAAGACTATGCGTTGGAAGGCCGCACCAATGTGCATTCCTATGATGATCCGCTCATCATTGCTGGCCATGGCACGATGGGGCTTGAGTTGCTGGAACAAGCCCCCGATCTCACCGACGTGTTCATCTCGATTGGCGGGGGTGGTTTTGCCGCAGGTGTCGGTGCGGCGCTGAAAGCGAAGAACCCCGCCATCCGCATCCATGGTGTCGAGACCGAGGGCGCCACCACGATGACGCAGGCGCTGGCGGCAGGCGCGCCTGTGGCCATTCGCCCCACTTCGATTGCCCGCACACTTGGCGCTCCCTTCGCGACCGAACGCACGATGGCCGCCGCCCGAACCTTTCTGGAAGAAATCATCGTGGTGCCAGACCGCGACGCTGTCGCCGAACTTGTCTGGCTGCTGCAAAATGAGCGGCTGCTGGTCGAGCCTGCCGCTGCCTGCGTCGTTGCTGCCGCGATGATGCACAAGGATCGGCTGCCAGAAGGCGCGCGCGTGGGCCTGATCCTGTGCGGCTCGAATGTCGCGCTGGAGGATGTCGTGACTTGGCGCGCCCAGTTCGGCGTGTAAGCGTTGGTGGAGCCCGTCATGTCCTGTGCATCATGGTCGCATGACGCTTTCTCCTTGGACAAGCACCAGGCTTGCACGCTAGTTTCCAGCCTGGCTTTCAACCGTATCGGCGCGGACAGCGCCGTCAGAGGACATCATGCCCCAAAGTGACCGCATCAAGGCCCTGTCTCCGGAACTGACCGCCATCCGGCGCGACTTTCACCAGCATCCGGAGCTGCTGTTTGATGTGAACAGGACAGCAGGCGTCGTTGCTGAAAAACTGAAGGCCTGGGGCGTGGACGAGATCGTGACGGGCTTGGGCCGTACAGGCGTCGTCGGTGTCATCAAGGGCCGCACGCAAGTTTCTGGCAAGGTCATGGGCCTGCGCGCCGACATGGACGCGCTGCCGATCCATGAGGAAACCAACCTGCCGCACCGCTCCACCGTGCCCGGCAAGATGCATGCCTGCGGCCATGATGGCCACACCACCATGCTGCTGGGCGCGGCCAAATATCTGGCCGAGACGCGTGATTTCGATGGCACGGTGGTGGTCATCTTCCAGCCCGCCGAAGAAGGTGGCGGCGGCGGCCGAGAGATGTGCAAGGACGGGCTGATGGCGCGCTTCGGCATCCAGGAGGTCTATGGCCTGCACAACATGCCGGGCATGGCTTTGGGGCAGTTTGCCATTCGCTCCGGCCCGATGATGGCGGCGGCTGACCGGTTCCAGGTCAAGCTCGAAGGGCGTGGCGGCCACGCCGCCAAGCCGCACGAGACCATCGATCCGCTGATTGCCGCCTGCCAGATGGTCAGCGCGCTGCAGAGCATCGTCTCTCGCAATGCCGATCCGCTCGAAGCGCTGGTTGTGTCTGTCACAGCCGTGAAGGCGGGCGAGGCCTATAACGTCATTCCGCAAACTGCCGAGATCAAAGGTACGGTGCGCACGCTGTCGAAAGAGATGCGCATCCTGGCCGAGCAGCGCTTTCGCGCCATCGTGGCAGGCGTGGCGCAGGCCTTCAATGTCAGCTTCGAGATCGATTATGAACTTGGCTATCCCGTGACCTACAATCACGCAACGCAGACCGACTTCGTGACAGCGGTTGCGGACAAGGCTTTCGGCGCTGGCAGCATCGACACCACCGTGCCGCCGACCATGGGCGCGGAAGACTTTTCCTACATGCTGGAGGAGCGCCCTGGTGCCTATATCTTCATGGGCAATGGCGATTCAGCTGGCCTGCATCACCCGGCATACGAGTTCAACGATGAAGCCATCCCGGTCGGCGTGACCTATTGGGCGAGCCTGGTTGAAACCGCGATGCCCGCGACACGCTGAGCCGAGTGATGTCTGCTGCGTTTGACATTGACTGCCTCGTCATCGGCGCTGGCGTCGTCGGGCTGGCCACGGCCCGCGCGCTGGCGCTGGCTGGCCGTGAGGTCATCATCGCCGAGCGTGAGGATGGCATCGGCACGCAGACTTCGGCGCGCAACAGCGAGGTCATCCATGCCGGCATCTATTATCCGCCGGGCTCGCTGAAAGCGCAGGTCTGCGTCGCCGGGCGTCAAGCGCTTTATGACTATGCTGCCAGCCATGGCGTGCCGCATGCCCGCTGCGGCAAACTGATCGTGGCGACATCGGAAGGCCAGAACGAGGCGCTGAAAGGCATCGAGGCGCGTGCCATCGCCTCGGGCGTGCATGATCTGCGCTGGCTGGATCAGAACGAGGCCCATGCACTTGAACCGGAAGTGACCTGCACACGGGCACTGCTTTCGCCTTCCACGGGCATTCTCGACTCCCACAGCTTCATGCTGGCCCTGCAGGGCGATCTTGAGGCTCAAGGCGGGTCTCTCGCCTTCAACACGCCGATTGATGCGTTGCAGCAGATCGAAGGCGGCTTTCGCGTGACGTTCGGTGGTGCGGATGGCGCCAGCTACAGCGTGCGCAGCATTGTCAATTCGGCTGGGCATGGTGCGCCAAAGCTGCTGGCCATGCTCGACGGGTTTCCGGCAGAGCACATCCCGAAACAGGATTATGCCAAGGGCAACTACTTCTCGCTTCTGGGCAGGCAGCCCTTCTCCCGACTGGTCTATCCCATTCCAGAGGCCGCCGGCCTTGGCATCCATGCCACAATCGACCTGGCGGGGCGTGCGCGCTTCGGGCCAGATGTCGAATGGGTGAACAGCGATCAGGATCTCGAAGTCGACCCGAGGCGTGCCGATGTGTTCTACGCCGCGATCCGGACCTATTGGCCGGGGCTGGCCGACGGCGCGCTGGTGCCTGACTATGCCGGCATCCGCCCCAAGCTGCACAGCCGGGGCGAGCCGATGCCGGATTTCCGGATCGATGGGCCCGAGCGCCATGGAGTGGCCGGGCTGGTCAACCTTCTGGGGATCGAAAGTCCCGGTCTGACGAGCAGTCTGGCGATTGCCGATATTGTGGCAGAGCGACTTTCAGCAGTGGCCTGACCGCTCAGGCCAGGATCTCTTTGGCCCGTGCACTCGCCTCAGCCGCCAGACGCGTGATGCGTCCCCAGTCGCACGCTGCCACCGCATCTTGCGGCACTAGCCAGGAGCCGCCTGCTGCGAAGACGTAGGGCAGGCTCAGATAGTGCTTCAGGTTGTCGAGGCTGACACCGCCTGTCGGGCAGAATTTCAGGCCCGGAAATGGTCCGGACAGCGCTTTCAGCATCGTCACGCCACCGGCCTGCTCGGCCGGGAAGAACTTGCAGTGATGCCGGCCGGCCGCGAAAGCGCGCATGCAATCGGACGCCGTGGCGACGCCCGGCAGCCAGGCCAGACCCGAGGCACGCATGGCCGCATCCACCGCCTCGCTGAAGCCGGGGCTGACGACCGCCTGCGCGCCTGCATTCACAACGTCGCTGACCTGCTGAACGGTGACCACTGTGCCCGCAACCGTCAACACCTCAGGCACATGCCGCGCAATCGCTTCGAGCGAGGCCATGGCCGAGGGGCGCCGGAGCGTGACCTCGACCACATCAATCCCGCCCTCGGCCAGGGCCTGCGCCAAGGGCACGGCTAGCGTCACATCGTCGATCACGACAACAGGCACGACCCCGCAGGCAGAAATGCGCGCGATGCTGGCTGCGATTGTTGGAGAGGATGACATTGTTGATCCTTGTTACGTCTCACGCGCCCAGAAAATCCTTGCAGGCGACACGTTGTCCAGCAGCAGCGCAACTGGCAGGTCGCGCGTGCCTTCGAGCACGGCCTTCAGCACATCCTGCTTGGCTTTGCCTGCAACAAGCAAAGCTGTCCAGCGTGCGGCGCGCAAACGCGAAGGCGACAGTGACAGGCGCGGCACGAGGCCATCGGGATAGCCAGCGACGACATGCGTCTCGGCCCTGGCCATTCCCCAGTTGGCGTCTCCGGGAAACAGCGAGGCAATATGCCCGTCCTCGCCCATGCCGCTGACAAGGACATCGAGCGGAGGCATCCGCGCCAGCTCATCCGAAAGACGCGTGGCGGCCCTTTCGGGATCGGCAGCCTCATCATGCAGCGAAACATAGGCTGACGTGCCGCTGCCAACCGGGCTAAAGCAGGTGCGGATCATGCGTTCATTCGATTGCGGATCATCTGGTCGCACGCGTCGTTCATCTGTCGGCATCACGATGATGGATCGCCAGTCGACGGCCTGCAACGCGAGCGCTTCGAGAAAACGCCTTGGCGTGCTGCCGCCAGGCACAGCGATCAAGGCTTGGCCACGCGCGCGGATCGCGTCACAAAGCTGTTCTGCGACAGCCTCTGCCAGCGCCAGCGACGCTTCGGACAACGTTACGAACTCCCGAAAACGAGCATTTGCGACGGGCATTGTTCAGGCTCCGTGGTCAGGATCGACCCACGAAAAGCCGTCCCGCTCGATCAGGCCGACAGCTTGCGCCGGGCCAAACGTCCCTGCTGCATAGCGATGGGGCTGGGGATAGAACTCGCGCCAGCCATCAAGGATAGGGTCGATCCAGGTCCAGGCCTGCTCCACCTCGTCGCGACGCATGAACAGCGTCTGATCGCCCCGGATCGCATCGGTCAGCAGGCGCTCATAGGCATCGGGCGTGCGGATGTTGAAGGCGGTGTCATAACGCAGGTCAAGCGTGCGCGGCACGATCTGAAGCTTGCCCGAGCCCGGCACCTTCATCATCAGCTGCAACTGCACGCCGTCATTCGGCTGGAGGCGGATGACCAGCCGGTTGGCGGCCAGACCTGAATCTCCCAGCGCGCTGCCGAAGATCGAATGCGGTACGGGCTTGAACGTGACGGCGATCTCCGAATAGCGCTGCGGCATGCGCTTGCCGGTGCGCAGATAGATCGGCACGCCAGCCCAGCGCCAGTTGTCGATGTGGCAGCGCAGCGCGACAAAGGTCTCGGTGCTGCTCGGCCTGCCAAGCTCGTCGAGATAGCCACGCACGGAGGCGCCGTCGATGCTGCCCGGCCCGTATTGCCCGCGCACGGTGGCGCGCTGCACGTCGGCGCCGGTGATGGGCCTGAGCGCCTTCAGCACCCGCAGCTTCTCGTCGCGGACGGCGTCTGCATCGAGCATGTTGGGCGGCTCGCTGGCAAACAGGCAAAGCAGCTGCAGCACATGGTTCTGCACCATGTCACGCATGTGACCCGACCTGTCATAGTATCCGGCGCGCGCTTCCAGCCCCACGGTTTCGGCCACCGTGATCTGGACATTGTCGATGTCGCGGCTGGACCA
>JANMMX010000055.1:0-1553 GCA_031373605.1 Allobosea sp.
ACCGCCGGGTTCAGCCGGTGGATCTCGTCGATGAACAGCACATCGCGCTCTTCCAGATTGGTGAGCTGCGCCGCCAGATCACCGGCCTTGGCGATGACCGGGCCGGAGGTTGAGCGAAAATTGACGCCAAGCTCACGCGCCACGATCTGTGCCAGCGTGGTCTTGCCGAGACCCGGCGGACCAACCAGCAGCACATGGTCAAGCGCATCACCGCGCGCCTTGGCCGCCAGGATGAACACCTGCAGATTGGCCCGCAAGGCCGCCTGACCGGTGAAATCCGACAGCGATTGCGGTCGGAGCGACTGGTCGATGTCATCGCCTCGGGTTTCGCCCGAGACGAAGCGAGGCGGCTCGCTCACAACAAAATCTCCAGCTCCAGCGCGTCATGCACGGGCAGGCCCTTGTATCCTGTCTTGATCATGTCAGGCATCATCGGGCGATAGGCATCGACCGCACCAACATAGAGATTTGAGAAGCGGAAACCTTGCATCTGATAGAAGATCAAGCCGGGCATGTTGTCATTCGTGACCATGGCACGCATCGATTTCGCGCCGCGCCGCGCCGCAATCTGTTTCACCTCAGCCAGCAGGTTCTTTGCATGCCCGCAGCCAGTGGTAAGGGCATGAAGCGCGCAAAGATGAGCCGTATTTTTTCGGATCGTCCAGCTGGCGATGGCGTGCAAAGCACCATCGGCACCATAGAGCCCCGTCATGTCGATCTCATTGACGTCGTAGACATGCAGCCCGACGACCAGTTTGTCGGAGCCCCATGTCGCACGCATGATGCTGGCGAAACCCGCCTTGTCCTCAATGGCGCGCGCAACGAATTTGGTGTTGGCAGGTGTCTCCGCCGAACTGGGAACAGCCTCGATCATTTCGACAATTCCTTGAGTCCAAGCCGGATGAGTTGCGCCGTGCCTGCGCCCTCACCTGCCGCGCGCGCGGCAGCCGCGATGGCGGAGACGGCCTGCGCATGCGGATAGCCCAGATTGGCCAGCGCCGAAACCGCATCGGCCACGGGCTGTGGCAGGCGCTTGTCTTCCAGCGCGCCCGCAAGCTGCGCGACGCCCGGATCGATGCTGCCGAAAGCCGGTGCCTTGTCCTTCAACTCGGCACAGATGCGCTGTGCCAGCTTGGGGCCGACGCCGGGCGCGCGCGACATGGCGGCCTTGTCGCCGGTTGCGATCACGGTGGCGAGTTCATTGGGCTCGAAGGTGGAGAGGATGGCCAGCGCCACCTTCGCGCCCACGCCCTGCACGATCTGCATCAGTCGGAACCAATCGCGCTCGCCATCCGAGAGGAAGCCATACAGCCGGATTGCATCTTCGCGCACATGAGTCTCGATGGCGAGCGTCGCAGCTTCGCCGGGCTTGGGCAGGCGCTGGAGCGTGCGCGACGAACATTGCACGAAATAGCCGACGCCTTGGACGTCGACGATGACGAAATCCTCGCCATAGGAATCAATCAGGCCCTTGAGCTTTCCGATCATCAGACTGGCATAGCGGATTCGGGGTGGATGGCAAAAATCGGATAGGGAGAGTATGCCTCCCCCAC
>JANMMX010000070.1:0-1920 GCA_031373605.1 Allobosea sp.
GGGACCGTCCTTGCCATTCCGATTCTCGGCGAAATCCCCGGCATGCTGCAATGGACCGGCATCGGGTTGATCGTGACCGGGCTGTTTGTTGCGGCGTGGAAGAAATCATCGCCGCCGGCGTGAGATAACCGTCAGGGCCAGATTCCAAACCAGGCAAATGGCCAGCCCGATGGCCAGTGAAAATCCGGAACCAAGCACAGGCGCAGTCTGATGCAGGGTCGCCAGCGCGAACCCGAAACCCATCAGCCCCAGTAGACCGCTGCCCATCAGCGCAGCCGTTGCGGGGCCGCCAATGCGCGGATGCAGGATCGCGACGAGGCTCGACAGCACAATTGGAAAAGTCGCCAGCATGCCCGACCAAGTTGCACCCACCCGAGCGCTGATGGCGCTGACGATCGCGACAAGCAAAGCCACGGCAGCGGCGCGCATCGGTATGGCATACCACGGGCGTTGTGGCGCCGCGTCAGGTCTCGCCGCAAGATAAGGTCTCGCCAGCCAGTGCATCAGCGGAAACACGGTGGCGGTCAGCATCAGCAGCACGGCGAATGGCAACGCCGCACCCTTGAAGGCTGCGACCGCTATCAGCCAGGCAGCAAGCGCGCCTGCAAGGCTGACGACCGTGCCGAACCGCTGCGCCGCCAAGACGTAAACGAGGATGAACATCGTCGTGGAGAGATTGGAGCCCATGCTCCCCAGAGCAGCACCCGAGATGAATTGCGCATCATGCTCCAGCGCCAGGAACACATAGATCGGCCCGGCGGATACCGGCAATGTCGCGATCATGGCAGCGAGCATCGGTCCTGATCTCTCGGCAATCACCGAGACAGACACCACGATCAGCGCAGCGCAGGCCATCTTGGCCAGCAGCAACAGCAACACAGCATCAGGCATGGCGCCGCGCGCTCGCTGATTTCATTCCGCATCACCACGCGCCCAGCCCTCGCGGGTGACGGCTATGAAATCATCGAGCTTCCTGGCAGCGATGGCCTGGCGCAAGCCCGCCATCAGGTCCTGATAATAGGCGAGATTGACCCAGGTCAGCAGCATCTTGCCGAGCATTTCCTCGGCCTTCATCAGGTGATGCAGATAGGCGCGGCTGTAGTCGCGCGCCGCCGGACAGCTGGATTGCGCATCGATGGGGCGCGCTTCCTCGGCATGCTTGGCGTTGCGCATGTTCATGCGGCCAAAGCGTGTGAATATCTGGCCGTGGCGACCGGCGCGGGTCGGCATCACGCAATCGAACATGTCGATGCCGCGCTTTACCGCCTCGATGATGTCATCGGGTGTGCCGACGCCCATCAGGTAATGCGGCTTGTCCGCGGGCAGATACGGCATCACTGTCTCGATCATCGCCAGCATGACATCCTGCGGCTCGCCCACCGCCAGCCCGCCAATTGCGTAGCCACGGAAATTCATATCGACCAGCGCCTTGGCGCTCTGCACGCGGAGTGCGGGCACAGCCGCGCCCTGCACGATGCCAAAGAGCGCCCTGCCCTCAGGATCGCCAAAGGCCACGCGGCAGCGTTCGGCCCAGCGCAGCGAGAGTTGCATGGCCTTCTCGGCCACCGAATCCTCGCAGGGCAGCGCCACGCATTCGTCCAGCTGCATCACGATGTCAGAGCCCAGCAGGTTCTGGATCTCGATGGAACGCTCCGGCGTCATCTCGTGGCGGGAGCCGTCGATGTGCGACTGGAACACCACGCCCTGCTCCGTGATCTTGCGCAGCTGTGCCAGCGACATCACCTGAAACCCGCCGGAATCGGTGAGGATCGGGTGCGGCCAGTTCATGAACTTGTGCAGGCCGCCGAGCTTGGCGACGCGCTCGGCGCCGGGGCGCAGCATCAGATGATAGGTGTTGCCCAGAACGACATCGGCGCCCAGCGCCTTCACCTGCTCGGGATACATGCCCTTGACGGTGGC
>JANMMX010000085.1:0-2203 GCA_031373605.1 Allobosea sp.
TGCGAAATCCACCCAAGCTGCGACAGTTCAGATCAACTTCCAGCAGCCTCAGCAAACAGGTGCACAGATGCAAGGACTTTCAGGCAAGGCGATCCTGGTCACCGGCGGCAATTCCGGCATTGGCCTGGCCACCGCCACGCGACTTGTCGCGGAGGGCGCACGCGTGATGATCCATGGGCTGGCCCAGGCCGATGCCGAGGCGGCCGCCAAGGCGCTGGGGCCCAATTGCGCCGCCGTGTCAGGCCAGCTGACGGACGAGACCGTGCCGCAAAAGCTGGTTGATGCCACCGTGCAGGCCTTTGGCCGCATTGATGGCTTGGCCAACAATGCCGGCATCTCGCCGCGCGGCGTGCTGGGTGAGACGACGGCCGAGCTGTTTGCCCATACATTTGCCGTCAACACCCGCGCGCCCCTGATGTGTGCGGATGCCGCCATCAAAGCCTTCCGCGCGCAGAAATCGCCCGGCACGATCCTCAACATCGGCTCGATCAACGCGCTTTGCGGTCAGGCCGATCTCACCGTTTATTCAATGTCGAAAGGCGCGCTGGTGACCATGACGCGCAATCATGCCGATGCGCTGGGGCCAGAAAACATCCGCGTCAACCAGCTCAATGTCGGCTGGACCTTCTCGGCGGCAGAGGACGCAACCCAGCAGCGCGAGGGCCGCAAGCCCGGCTGGGAAAAAGAACTGCCCAAACTCTTCGCCCCGCGCGGCACGCTGGTGCAGCCGCACGAGGTGGCCGCCCATGTCGCCTTCTGGCTCTCGGACGACAGCGCGCCAGCATCAGGCCAGATCTACGAGCTGGAGCAGTATCCGATGGTAGGCAGGAACCGGATGCAGATGGTTTGAGGTCGTGTCGCATCAACCGTCATCCCGTGCGCGCTGCAGCGCGCAGTGCTGCTGCGCAGACACGGGATCTCCCGCAGAAAGAGGCACCTGCAACCGCGCCTCACTGAGCCCAAGATCCCGTGTCTGCATCGCGTCATTGCATGCCGCAATGCGCACGGGATGACGGGTTTGCTTTGGCAGCGAAGTGCGGTTCACTCCCCCAGCACAACCACCTTCGCGCCCTCACTCACCTGCGCGCCCGCCTCGCCCGCCACTTCAGTGACCACGCCAGCGCGGGGGGCAACCAGGACGTGCTCCATCTTCATGGCCTCGACGATGGCCAGCCGCTGGCCCTTCTCGACCGCGTCGCCCACGGCAACGAACACCGCGATCAGCTTGCCATGCATCGGTGCCTTGACGGTGCCGCCGCTGCCGGAGCCAGCGTCCAGATCGACATCAAGCGGATCGGGCAGCGCCACAAGCGTCTGGCGGCCACGATGCAGGGCATAGACCAGCGTCTCGCCCCGCGCGCCTTCGGCCTGCGCCAGCGCAATCTCGTGCTCGCCTTCCGCCACATCATGGCCGGGGATGGCGATGCGCGGCTCAGCTCCGAGCCAGTCCACCTGCGCCATCAGCGGCTCGCCATCGACCAGCAGCGGCAGGCCCAGCGCCATGCGCGGCATCAGCGAGAAGGCGTCAGCCTCGGCCCAGGGCGAGACGGGGCCGGAAGCGCGCGCCAGGCTGCGCTCTGACTGTTCATCGCGCACCTGCTCCACCAGCGCCAGCGCAGCTGCCGCCACCGCCGCCGCATCAACCGGCTGCGGCACGGCACCCAGCGCCTCCAGATTGCGCTCGATGAAGCCGGTGTCGAACGGCCCGGTGCGAAACCCTTCCGCCTCGCACAGCGCCTTCAGGAACGCCGCATTGGTGCGCGGCCCCGCCACCCAGGTGTCGCCGAGTGCTGCAGCCAGCTTGTCCAGCGCCTCGAGCCGCGTCGGCGCATGCGCAATGATCTTGGCGATCATGGGGTCATAATAGGGGGTGACGCTGTCGCCCTGCTCCACGCCGGTATCGACGCGGATGCCCTCGCCCTCGGGCAGATGCAGCGCCCAGAGCCGTCCTGTCGAGGGCAGGAAGCCGCGCTCGGGGTCTTCGGCATAGAGCCGCGCCTCGACGGCATGGCCGGTGGCCGTCACGTCTTCCTGCGCGAAACCCAGCGTGCCGCCAGCCGCCACTTTCAGCTGCAGCTCCACCAGATCAAGCCCGG
The DNA here is from genome assembly GCA_031373605.1 of Allobosea sp. Classification (GTDB taxonomy): domain Bacteria; phylum Pseudomonadota; class Alphaproteobacteria; order Rhizobiales; family Beijerinckiaceae; genus Allobosea. The sequence continues at coordinate 2,097 of JANMMX010000085.1, forward strand.
TGATGGCCTCCGTCACCGGATGCTCCACCTGCAGGCGCGTGTTCATCTCCATGAAGAAGAACTGGTCGGCCTGAAGGCCGTTACGCCCATCGGCGATGAACTCGATC
>JANMMX010000088.1:0-23903 GCA_031373605.1 Allobosea sp.
TCATGACCGTGGAGGAGGAAGACGCCATCGCCACGATGCGGCTGCTGGCGAGGCCCGCTGGCGATGATCCAGCGATTGTCGCAGGCGAAAGCGGCGGTGCAGGCCTCGCAGGGCTGATCCGCGCCGCCAGCGACCCCGAGATGCGGGCGCAACTTGGCCTCAACGCCACCTCCCGCATCCTCACCGTCATCAGCGAAGGCGCAACCGACCCGGAGCGCTATCGCGAGCTGGTGGGGTGAGGCACAGCGGTCTTGCGCAGCAACGCGGGTGTCGCTACCCGTGACAACAGCGCGGACGTGGCGAAACTGGTAGACGCACGAGACTTAAAATCTTGCGCCGAAAGGTGTGCGGGTTCGACCCCCGCCGTCCGCACCATTCCTGATTGGCGCGCAATTGCGCCGATCAATTGCCTCTTATTCGACGCCCGTCCTCACCTTCGCCGCGAAGGCCGATACCACTCCACGCCATCGCGGTCGACATAGAGGCCGGGCGCGGCGGTCTGGCCGAGTTCCTTGCGCTCCATCGGCACGCGCACGGTGTCGTCGCGGTCTCCCCGGCGGGCGAACGGGCCGCTGGTGCCCTGCCCTGTGAATTGCTGGCCGCCATCACTGCGCCGGGAGGCCGCGCGCGGGTCCTGTGTCACTGAGCGGCGGTTGGCGACGCGGTTGTCGAGGGCGGCCACCTGCCGCGCGGCAAAGCTGAGCTTGCCGCCGCCCTCCACGATGGGCGTGACTGTCGCTGTGGCGCCCGAGCCATTGACGCGAATGCCGCCAAAGCGCGGCACATAGGTCGCACCGCCGCGCGCCAGCGCTTCAAAGCCTGCGCCGGAGACCTGCACGCCGCAGCGCTTGTGCACGCGCTCGCAAGAGGCACGGCTGGCATAACGCGGCGTCTTTTCTTCAAACTCGGCGCGGGCATTGCGATAGGCATTCTCGCATTGCACATCGCTCAGCCGCCCGGCCTCGACGCATTCATCGCGCCGCGCATAGGTCTGGCTGGCGCCAGCCTGCGGCTTGGCCGTTTGCGCATCAGCGCTCGCCGCTCCCAGAAAGAGCAGCAGGCACAGGAGCTTGGCATGGAGAAAAGATCGAGACATTTTCACTCGCGAATCTGGCAGCTGACTGTCGCCAGAATGCGGCATCAGCCCGCACTCCGGCAATCAGAACCTCGCGCGCGCTAAAGCAGCGAACGCATTGTCTGCGCGAGTTCACGCGTGGCGACATAGTCGATCTTGCCGGAGCCGAGCACGGGAATGACCGCCGTCACCAGAATGGCCCGTGGCACCCAGAGCTCGGGGAACCCTTGTGTCTTGGCCTCGACCTGCAGCGCCTTGCGGTCCCCATCCGGCTTCTCGGTGACAAGCACGAGCTGCTCGCCCTTCTTGGGGTCGGGGATTGAAACGACCACATGGTTGTGGCCCGGCCAGAGGCCCGCCACCATCGTCTCGACAGCGGCCAGCGAGACCATTTCGCCGCCCAGCTTGGCGAAGCGCTTGGCGCGGCCCTTGATGGCGACAAAGCCGTCCTCCATCGTCACGATGTCGCCCGTGTCGTGCCAGCCACCTTCCGGCGACACGACCTCTCCCGGCCGGTCGGCCAGCAGATAGCCCGCCATGATGTTTGGCCCACGCACAACGAGCTTGCCGCCCTCGGTGATGCCTTCGACAGGGTCGAGCCGATATTCGATATCTGGCAGCAGCTTGCCTACCGTGCCTGCGCGCATATCGGCTGGCGTGTTGCAGGCCAGCACGGGCGCGCATTCGGTGCAGCCATAACCTTCGAGGATCGTGGTGCCATAGGGCGCCCACATCTTCAGCGTGTCGTCCTTCACGCGCTCGGCACCTGCCACGACATAGCGAACGGTGGTGAGGTCGCCTGCATCGGCGGCGCGCGCATAGCCTTGCAGGAAGGTGTCAGTCGCAAACAGCACGGTGCATTTCGTGTCGCCAATCAGCTTGGGCACCTGCTTGTAGTGCAGCGGGCTTGGGTAAAGCACCACCTTCAGGCCATTGAGAAGCGGCATGAGGATGCCTGCCGTGAGCCCAAAGGAGTGGAAGGCTGGCAGCGGATTCATGACGATGTCGGAGGGTGAGAGCAGCTCGCGGCCATGCGCATAGATCTGGTTGGCGTTGGAGACGAGATTGGTGTGCGTCAGCACCACGCCCTTGGGCGAGCCTTCCGTGCCGGACGTGAACAGAACCACTGCCGGATCATCCGGCTTGACGCCAAAGCCCGCATGGACCGAGCCCGCGCGCAGGCTGTCGAGCACGCCTCTCACCTTGTCGAGGCTGGTGAGCGTCTTGCGCACATCCTCGAGATAGATGATCTGGCGCCCCTGCCCGATCACGCTCACCACATCATCCAGCTTGGCCTGATCGATGAAGCGGCGCGCGGTGACGATCTTGGTCAGCCCCGCAACATTGCAGGCAGCCAGCAGGTTCTTGGGGCCAGCGGTGAAGTTCAGCATGGCCGGCACGCGGCCATAGGCCGAAAGCCCGAACACGGTGACGGCAAGCCCCTGCACATTGGGCAGCAGCACGCCAATGCGCTCGCCCTTGGCCGTGCCGGCAATCAGCTTCTTGCCGAGCACCAGTGCGCCCAGCACAAGCCGCCCATAGCTCAGCGGCTGCCGCTCCGGATCCTCAAGAATGACCTTGGCCTTGCCCTGCTCCCGCGCCGCACGCAGCAATGCGGAAAACAGGGTCACGCGGCTGGCGGCGGCATTGAAGGCTGACATGGGACACTTTCGCAGAACAGGGAACTGGATGCTTCACGAGCGAAAGTAGCGTGCTCGCGCACTTAATCTATGCGCAGTGCAACATGAACGCGAAAACCCGGTGCAGCATTTCGGCTGCACCGGGTTTGTGTTTCAAAAAAGCAGGAGAGACGCAGGCTTTGGGCGTTCAGCGGCTCAGCATCGAGCCCACGGCACCACCGACGAGGCCACCACCGACAACGCCACCAACAGTGCCAAGCGTCTTGTTCTTCTTGCCAGCAAGCTTGTTGCCAAGCACGCCACCGCCGACAGCGCCGGCCACGACGCCAACTGTCGTGCCGTTCACGATGCTGCCGGTCGTTGTCGGCTCGCGGCGGGCGGGTGCGGCCTTTGCCTTGCCGCTGTTGTCATACATGTTGCCAGCGACAGCCCCCAGCGCGCCGCCACCGACAGCGCCGGCTGCGATGCCGAGCGTGCGGTTCTTCTTGCCCACAAGTTGCTTGCCAGCCACGCCACCGGCGACGGCGCCGCCGACCATGCCGATGTTCTGGCCAGACAGCAGGCTGCCTGACTGCGCCTGCGCGCTGCTGGTGAACGGCAAGGCAGCAAGCACGACGCCTGTCAGCAGGGCAATGCGGAGGGCAGAAAAGCGGGTCGTCATGGACATCATCCTTAACTGAGAAAAAACAGTGAGGATAAAATGCCGTGTTTTGATGAAAAGGCAGGAAAGGAACGTGTTTAACGAAAGCTGATGGCGCGAAGCACCGGGGCTTGTGCCAAGGCCCTGATGATGCGCCTCAGCCCTTGTGGTCCTTCGAGATCGGCTCGACATAGGCCAGCCCCATATCCCAGGGGAAATAGATCCAGGTGTCCTGGCTGACCTCGGTCACGAAGGTGTCGACTGTCGGCACGCCCTGCGGCTTGGCATAGACGGTAGCAAAATGAGCGTTGGGCAGCATCTCGCGCACGACGCGGGCGGTCTTGCCGGTGTCGGTCAGGTCGTCGATCACCAGCACGCCTCTGCCCTTGCCATCGCCAATGGCCTTGATGTTCGGCGCAACATCCTTGAGCACTTTCAGTTCCGTCTGGTTCTTGTAGTCGTGATAGCTCGCGACACAGACAGTATCGATCAGCCGAAGGCCAAGCTCGCGGCAGACGATGGCCGCTGGCACCAGCCCGCCCCGCGTGATGCACACAATCGCCTCGAACGGCCCGGCACTGGCCAGCCGCCAGGCAAGCGCCCGCGCATCGCGATGGAACTGGTCCCAGGAGACCGGAAAGGCTTTGGGCGCTGCGGGTTGGGACATGATGCTGGATTCCGGCTGAACAGACTGCCGCTTTCGCAAAGCGCATCGCGCGCCAGTGCGCAAGAAAAACATCGCCCGGATGCGCAGCTATGCACATCCGGGCGATGGATTGAGCTGGAGAGCACAGCCCCCAGCTTGATGCACAGTCTGCCCTCGCCTCAGGCCGGCACAGGGCTCATGCCGCCGCCAAAGCCCCGGCTGGCATCCTCGCGGGTCGGCGCGGCACGTCCGGCAACAATTGTCCGGTCAACCGATTTGCGCTCGGAGTCGATGCGCTTGATAAGGATTTCGGCCCGCTCCACGCTGCCCAGAAGGGCGAGAATGGCGCCTCGCTCGGCGGATGGCAGTTTCGGCCCCTGCATGAGCAGGCGCGCCCGAAGATCCTCCACCGTCACCACATGCCCGGCCGGCATCGAGGGCAGCTTGATGCCCATATCCGGCAGGATTTCATGCAGGGCCCGGCCAAGCTCATCCAGCGCAGTCGTGACGATTTCCTGCCCCGGCGCCGAGAACTTCTCGCGCTTGACGCGGCGCGCCACCTGATGGAGCGACTCGGCCAGGCTTGCAGTGAAGTCCGCCTCCTCGATCAGGCTGGCCACAAGGTCCAGCTGTTCAGGCGGCATGTCATCGCGGAACAGCGAGGCCGAATAGGCACGGATGTCGCGGCTCAGGATGTCGGTTGCCGCATAATGCTCGCCTGGATCCGTCGGAGCTGATTTCGAGCCCCGCGCAATATCCAGAAAGAGCGCACCAGCCTGCAGGTGGCGCAGCGTTTCCTGCTGCACCGCGGGCACAGCCTTGCCAAGATCACCTGCCAGCGCCTTGTCGAGATATTTCGGCGCCGAATAGTCTTCGATGTCCTCAGCCTCCGTGCGGCCGACACGCGACAGCACCCGCTCGAACACACCGACGAAGGGAAACAGCAGCAGCGTGTTGAAGACGTTGAAGAAGGTCGAGTAGAGACCGACCGCGACCGGCACGAGCGGGAATGTATCCTTGCCGTTGACGATGACAGCCAGGCCGGGATCGCCACCAAACCACTGCATGAAGTACTTGAGCACATCCATCGAGATGAAAAAGAGCGGGATGGTCACAAGCACGCCAATGATGTTGAACGATATGTGTGCGTAGGCCGCTCGCTTCGCATTCTTGGACAGGTTGAGCGAGGCCATCCACGAGGTGATCGTGGTGCCCAGATCGGCCCCGAGCGAGAACGCCACAGCCGTCTGCCAGTCAAGGATACCGGCTGCACCCAGACCCATCACAATGCCGATGGTGGCGGATGAGGAGTGGATCAGCGCGGTCACAAAAGCAGCAATGCCAACGCAGATCAGCAGGTTGAAGAAGCTGTCAGCCTTCAGCGTGGTGATGACCGACATCACCTCCGGCATGTTGCGCAAGGGACGAAGGCCGCCGGTCATCAGGTTGAGACCGTAGAAGATCAGCGCAAAACCCATGCAGGCCAGTGCAATGTTGCGAATTTTCTCTGACTTTGCAAAGCAGTAGACCAGCGCGAAGATGCCGGAGAAGATCAGGCCCAGCGGCCCAAGCGGCAGGGCGATCAGGCCATTGCCCAGTGTCGTGCCGATGTTGGCGCCCATGATGACGCTGATGGCTGGCCGGAGCGCCACCACGCCCGCGTTCACCAGACCAACGACCATCACGGTCATGGCAGTGGAGGACTGGATGACACCGGTGATGAGTGTGCCGGCAAGCACACCCTTGACCGGCGTGCCCGCAGCCTTGGCAAGGAAGGCGCGCATCTTGTTCACTGACAGCGCCTGAATGCCATTCGACATGAATTCGAGACCCAGCATGAAGAGGCCGAGGCCCCCAATCACCGGGACGAGAACGTCCTTGAAGATATCAATGTTCATTTCGACTTCCCCCTGCAACGCGTCGTGTCGTTTGAAAGATTGAGAATGCCTGTCAGCCGCCGGGCTGGGATGCGGTTGCCCAGTAGCGCTTCACCTGATCGGCGAGTGCCGGCGGCAACGGCACATATCCAAGTGCGATGGCGTCAGAACCGCCGCGATCAAAGGCCAGACGGAAGACATCGTGGACACGCGAGATGCGCGCAGGCGAACGGCTGCTGGGCACAAGCACGAAGGTCGCGGCTGTCAGCGGATAGGCGCCGAGACCCGGCTGGTTGGTCAACTGGCGATAGAAATCTTTCGAGCCTGCCCAGTCGACAGCTGTTGCTGCTGCCTGAAAGCTGCTGGCATCCGGGCGAACGAAGGCCCCGTCCCGGTTCTGGATTTCGGCGAAGGCCAACCCTGCGCGCGCCACTTGTCCGAATTCTACATAGGCGATGGCGCCACGCGTGGTGGACAATGCCCGCACGAGGCCCTGGCTGCCCTCGGCACCCGTGCCAATTGGCCAGGCAATCAGCGTGTCAGCGCCCAATCTTGCTTTCCACTCAGGGCTGACCTGGGACAGGAAATCGGCAAAGACGAAGGTCGTGCCCGAACCATCCTTGCGGTGAAGAACGGTGATCGCGAGATCGGGCAGGGTGAGGTCCGGGTTCAGCGCCTTCAGCGCGGGGTCAGACCAGTTCCTGATCTTGCCGAGATAGATGTCGGCGATTGTCGCGCCCGACAGACGCAGCCGACCGGCAGGCACCCCATCAAGTGTGGCAGCAACAGCGACGCCGCCAATGACCACCGGAAACTGCTTCAAGCCATTCTTTGCCAGATAGTCAGGCGGCATCGGCGCATCGGTGGCAGCAAAATCGACGTCAGGCTGGCTGAGCCGCAACACGCCCGCGAGCGAACCGATGGGCTCATAGTCGACGGTCCAGTCCGGCGAGATGAAATCACCGCCATCCGCGCGCATCGCACGGTAATTCCGACCCCATTGCGTGATGATCGGAGCGGCAAACGTTGAGCCCCCGCCCTGGATCGGTTCAGCCTGTGCTGACGTCGCACCCGCAAGGGCCGGAATAAAGATCAGCCAGGCGAGGCAAGCTGCAAAAGCACAGCCTAACCTTGCGACAACCCTGCTGAAAGCAAAGACACCCGCAACACGATCCATAACCGCCACCCACTTCGCTTTCACAGCAATGGACAGCAGAATAGAAAGCTTGCGATGACAACCGTGTGACCATGTCAGGTTGCGAAACGCGGACTGTCAAAGAGCAGCAAGCATCTCCGACACAGCCGCCACAGCCACTGCAAGCTTGTCGGCATCGCGCGCGCGCAGGACGATGTTGGTGTTGGGCCCGGCGTCGCTGAAAAACGGATAGGAGCCGATCTGCACGTCGGGATGGGCCTTGGCGAGCGCGCCGAGCGCCGTGCCGATGTCGCCCTCTCGCCGGTTGGCCTGCACGGTTTCAGACAACATCTTGATCCCTGTCTTCAGGGTTGGCGCGACGGCATCGAGCATCGCCTGCATGATCGAGGGCACGCCGGCCATCACCATCACATTGCCAAGCTTGAAACCGGGTGCCTTCGAAACGGAATTGGCGATGAGGTCCGCGCCTTCCGGGATGCGGGCCATGCGCAGCCTCGCCTCGTTCAGCTCTTCCTTGCTGAAGCGCTCCGCCAGCATTGCAACAGCGCGCGGATCATGGTCGATCCTGACGCCGAAAGCACAGGCCACCGCATCCGCTGTAATGTCGTCATGTGTGGGCCCGATGCCGCCGGTCGTGAACACGTAGGTGTAGCGGTTGCGAAGCGCATTCAGAGCCGAGACGATCTCGTCCATGAGATCCGGCACAACGCGCACCTCGCGCATATCGATGCCGATGTTGGTGAGGTACTCAGCGATATAGCCGATGTTCTTGTCCTTGGTTCGGCCCGACAGGATTTCATCGCCGATCACCAGAACGGCGGCAGTCACAGTCGAGGTGGACGAGGACATGTTGAAACTCCGAAGCTGAACTGGGTGCAAGGCTGGACTGGCTGCAAGACCGGATCAAAGCGCTACTCCTGCTTTGGCCATGCCTCAAGCGCTCGTCGGCATCACAAAGGCCGAGCTGCCATGCGTGATTGTAATAGGGGCCTGAGCGGAAGCGAGGATCAGCCCGGCAATCAGCTGCTCTTGCGTTCGAACACCAGGTTCAGTCGGGTGCGTGCCAGGAGCACGTAGCCTTTGCCAAGCAGCAGCGCCTGCAGGTCTGTCTGCCAGCGCGAGGCGGAGTCTTCAATGACGACCAGCAATGGCCAGAGCGCCTCAGGTGCTTCGCGCATATACGGCTCGAGGATCAGGTCTTCTGCGCCCTCGACGTCCAGCTTGATCGCATCCAGTCGCTCATAGCCTTCGTCCTGCACCAGGGCGAGCAGGGTGGTGGCCGGAACCTTCAGCGCCGTTGCTGCGCTGGATCGCATCAGCCGCACGCTGGATTCACCCTTGTTCAGCGGGTCAAGAAACAGCGTCAACTCGCCGGCCTTGTCAGCAACAGCGCAGGCAACAGCCTTGATAGAGCCGAACGGGTTGAAGCTGATATTCGCGCTCAGCCGTGCAAAGATGTCGGGCTGCGGCTCGATGGCCAGAATGCGGGCGCCCTTGCCCGCGCGCGCCGCGACAAAGAGCGAATAGGCGCCAACATTCGCACCGACATCGATGAACGTGAAACCGTCACGAATGCGCGATGCCAGCAGCTCGAGCTCGACTGTGTCGAAATATTGCGGCGTGAACAGCATGCGTTTTTCGCAGACATTGCCTTCCGCATAAAGCCGCATGCGCGCACCCAGCGCCTCGATGTCGACAGGCTTGCCGGCGAGCCTCGAGATTGCCAGACGTCGCAAGGCGAATGCCAGCCGCCGCTGCAGCCAAGTCGTGCCAAAAGACCGGGTTCGGGCGATCAGGCGCGCGACAGTGTCAGACGGCGTGAAGCTGCCGAAAGGCAGATCGCTGCTGGCATCGGTTCGGGATGTCGGGAGGCTGGTGTTTTGGGCCATAGCGGCGCTCTACACGCTCGGCGGTGCAGTCGTCAAAGTCGCTGTGACAACAGCAAGCTTGCCAGTTGGCCAGACCCCGGGCTTGTGCCATGAAAATCTCACACCATCTCCGGCGCAGCGTCGCCACACTGAACCGAGCCCGAAGGTCCACGACAGCAACACCATGACAGCAACAGAAATGGCAACAGACGCAGACACGCGCCGGGCCCGCAATGGCATCCGGCTTCATGGCCCAGACGCTTTCGAGGCCATGCGGAAGGCTGGAGCCCTGACAGCGCGCGGCCTCGACATGATCGCTCCTTTTGTAAAGCCCGGTGTCACCACCCAGCGGCTGGATGATCTCGCCTTCCAGTTTGCAATGGACCACGGCGCCTATCCGGCGACATTGTTCTACCGCGGCTATTCCAAGTCGATCTGCACCTCGATCAACCATGTTGTCTGCCACGGCATCCCCGACGACAAGCCGCTGCGCGATGGCGATGTCGTCAACATCGACTACACGCTGATCGTTGATGGCTGGCATGGCGATTCCAGCCGCATGTATGGCGTGGGCGACGTGCCGCGCCGCGCCGAACGACTGGTCGAGATCACGTATGAAAGCCTGATGCGCGGGATCGCCGAAGTCAGGCCCGGCCACACCACGGGCGATATCGGCCATGCCATCCAGCGCTTTGCCGAAGCCGAGCGCTGCTCGGTGGTCCGCGATTTCTGCGGGCACGGCCTGGGCCAGGTGTTCCATGACGCGCCCAACATCCTTCACTATGGCAACCGCAACGAGGGTCCGGAGCTGAAACCCGGCATGCTCTTCACCATCGAGCCGATGATCAATCTCGGCAAACCGAACGTGAAGGTGCTGTCCGATGGCTGGACGGCGGTGACGCGCGACCGCTCGCTCTCGGCCCAATTCGAGCATACCGTGGGTGTGACCGAGACCGGCTGCGAAATCTTCACGCTCTCGCCTGCAGGCCTGCACAACCCGCTTGTCGGCCCGACGCCAGCGCCATGACGGGCAAGCCCAGCCCCGATGATCCGCACTATCTTGGCCACCGTGACCGGTTGCGCGAGCGTTTTGTCGAGGCGGGCGCCGACGCCCTGCCCGATTATGAACTGCTGGAACTCGTGCTTTTCCGCTCCATCCCGCGCCGCGACGTGAAGCCTCTGGCGAAAAACCTCATCAGGCGCTTCGGCTCCTTTGCCGAAGTCATTGGCGCGCCAGCCGCCAGGCTGGCCGAGACGCCAGGTCTTGGTGCCTCCAGCGTGCTTGATCTCAAGATTGTCGAAGGCGCTGCACGCAGGCTTGCCAAGGGCGCCGTCACGCGCCGTGCCGTGCTGTCATCCTGGAGCAGCGTGATCGAATACTGCCGCGCCGCCATGGCGTTCAGCGAGCGCGAGCAGTTCCGCATTCTTTTTCTCGACAAGAAGAATGCGCTGCTGGCCGACGAGGTGCAGCAGACCGGCACAGTCGACCACACCCCGGTCTACCCCCGCGAAGTGGTGAAGCGGGCGCTTGAGCTGTCGGCCACTGCCGTCATCCTCGTTCACAACCATCCTTCCGGCGACCCGACGCCATCGGTTGCCGACATCAAGATGACGCGCGAGATCATTGATATCGCCAAGCCGCTCGGCATTCAGGTGCATGACCATATCATTGTCGGCCGCGACGGGCATGCGAGCCTGAAGGGGCTTGGATATCTCTGAGAACGGTCGCTGAGCCTGCTACATGGTCGAGCTGGCAGTGCCTGCCACCAGGGTCGCTGCAACCGCTCGCATGGCCCTGTTCAAAAAATAGGCACCTGCGATTTCCGCTGGTTCAAGCTTCCCCTTTCCCAGCGCAGGCAAATGCGCATAGGCTAACAAAAAAGGGGAACCGCGCCTGATGGCTGCCTTTGACGAAATGACGGGCTCCGGCGGCGAAATCCGCCTGCCCTACGCTGCGCTTGATCGCTGGCTGAAAGAGACGCCCGCTGACCTGCTGGCCTTGCGCCGCAGCCAGGCCGAGCTGTTCTTCCGCCGCATCGGCATCACCTTTGCCGTCTATGGCGACGAGGAATCGACAGAACGGCTGATCCCGTTTGACATCATCCCCCGTGTGCTGACCAAGCCTGAATGGGTCAGGCTGGAAGCGGGACTGCGCCAGCGCGTGACAGCGCTCAACATGTTCCTGGCCGATGTCTATGGCCCGCAGGAATGCATCAAGGCCGGCATCGTGCCGCCTGACCTGATCTACCGCAACGCCTGCTTCCAGTTGCAGATGGTCGGCTTTCAGGTGCCGCATGACATCTATTGCCACATCGCCGGCATCGATGTGGTGCGGGTCGATGCCGACACCTTCTATGTACTGGAAGACAATGCCCGCACGCCGTCCGGCGTCTCCTACATGCTGGAGAACCGCGAGGTCATGCTCCGGCTGTTCCCTGAGCTTTTCAACCAGCACCGGATTGCGCCGGTCGAGAACTACCCCGACGCGCTGCTCGCGACCCTGCGCTCGGTCGCGCCACGCACCTCGAGCTCTGATCCCAATGTCTGTCTGCTGACGCCGGGCCAGTTCAACTCAGCCTTCTACGAGCACTCGTTCCTGGCCGACAAGCTTGGCGTCGAGCTGGTCGAGGGCTCGGATCTGTTCGTGAAAGACGACATCGTCTTCATGCGCACGACACAGGGGCCCAAGCGCGTTGATGTGATCTACCGCCGCATCGATGATGAATTCATCGATCCACTCGTGTTTCGCTCCGACTCGGTGCTTGGCGTGCCCGGCATCATCGGCGCCTACAAGGCCGGCAACGTGACGCTGGCGAACGCTGTCGGCACAGGCGTGTCCGATGACAAGGCGGTCTACAGCTACATGCCGGAGATCGTGAAGTTTTTCACCGGCGAAGAGCCTATCCTGAAGAACGTGCCGACCCACCGCTGCCGCGAGCCGGATGCATTGAAATACGTGCTCGACAACCTGCCAGACCTGGTTGTGAAGGAGGTCAATGGCTCGGGCGGCTACGGCATGCTGGTTGGGCCCCATGCCACGAAGGCGCAGATCGAGAGCTTCCGCAAGAAGCTGAGGGCACAGCCGGAAGGGTTCATCGCCCAGCCCACGCTGGCGCTCTCCACCTGCCCGACATTCGTGGCCTCCGGCGTCGCCCCCCGCCACGTCGATCTGCGGCCCTATGTGCTGAGCGGTGCCAATGGCATCACCTGCATTCCAGGCGGCCTCACCCGCGTCGCGCTGAAAGAGGGCTCGCTTGTGGTCAATTCCAGCCAGGGCGGCGGCACCAAGGACACATGGGTTCTCGATGCCTGATCGCCTCAGAAGACAGGACGAAATGACGATGCTTTCCCGCACCGCTGACAGCCTTTACTGGGTCTCGCGCTATGTCGAGCGGGCCGAGTATCTGGCGCGCATCCTCGAGGCCACCATGCGTCTCACCAATCTGCCGACGAGCTATGGTGGCAGCGGCCAGGAATGGGAAAGCACGGTAGCGACCGCTGGCTGCGCTGATGTTTTCGCGCAGACCTACAGCGTCGCAAACGAGCAGAATGTCCGTGAGTTCCTCACCTTCAACCCGGACAACACCTCCTCGATCCGAAACTGCCTTGCGCAGGCCCGCTCGAATGCGCGCGCCGTGCGCACGGCCATCACGTCCGAGATGTGGGACGCGATCAATGGCGCATGGCTGGAACTGCAGCGCTTCGAGAAAAAGCAGATGGACCGCGAGGAGTTCATGCGCTTCCTCGATTGGGTGAAAAGCGTCTCGCTCGCCTTCGATGGTTCAGCCTACCGAACCATGCTGCGCGACGATGGCTACTGGTTCTCGCGGCTGGGCGTCTACATCGAGCGGGCCGACAACACGGCGCGCATCCTTGACGTGAAATACCATGTGTTGCTGCCGGAAAGCGAAGAGGTCGGCGGTTCGCTCGACTATTTCCAGTGGACCACGGTCCTGCGCGAGGTTTCGGCGCTGACGGCCTATCACTGGGTCTATCGCCAGTCGATCAAGCCATGGCTCGTCGCTGACCTGCTCATACTCAACCGGCGCATGCCGCGCTCGCTGGCCAGCTGCTACGAGAACATCTCACGCCATCTCGATCAGCTTGGCGATTCCTATGGCCGACAGGGCGCATCCCAGCGCAGCGCCCGCAAGACCTTCATGAAACTCTCCGACACCAAAATCGATTCCGTTTTCCAGACGGGACTGCACGAGTTCATTTCCGAGTTCATTCTGGAGAATAACCGTTTGGGCGCAACGATTTCCGAGCAATATCTCTAGCTTCAAGCCATTTTGCACAGCACTCGCAGTGCAACTCGTTTGACAGGACGACGAAGACGACGACATGCGCATCCAGATCAAGCACACGGCCAGCTACACCTATGCCGAGCCACCCCGGCGCGTGTTGCAGATGCTGCGGCTGACCCCGCGCGATCATGAGGGCCAGCACGTCATGCAATGGCGCATCGAGCCCAATATCGATGGCCGCATGCGCGGGATGGAAGACCCCTACGGCAACATCGTGCACGACTTCTCTGTCGATGGACCCATTGCGGCACTGACGCTGCGCATCGAGGGCGAGGTGGAAACGATTGATCTCGCCGGCATCGTGCGCGGCGCGGTCGAGCGTGCACATCCGCTCGTCTTCCTGCGGGACTCGCCATTGACAGAAGCCGATGATGGCTTGCGCAGCTATGCCGATGCTGTCCGGAATGGCTCCGCGCTGGACCAGCTCCACAACCTGATGGAACGTCTTCATGCCGACATGGAGCACACCAAAGGCCTGAGCCGCGCACCTTTCTCGGCAAAACAGGCCTTCGCCGACAAAGGGGGCTCATGTGGCGACATTGCCCATGTCTTTGTTGCTTGCGCCCGCCATCTCGACATCCCGGCCCGGTTTGTCAGCGGTTATGTCGCCCCCTTGCATGATGACGTCCCCGTCGCCGGCAGCCGCTGCTGGGCCGAGGCCTTTGTGCCCGACTACGGCTGGATAGGGTTCGACCCGGCACTCAACCTTTGCCCGCAGACGGCCCATGTTCGGGTGGCGATCGGGCTTGATGGCATGGAGGCCGCGCCCGTGCGCGGCACGCGGTCAGGCGGCGAAGGTGAGGCACTGTTTGTCAACATGAGCATCGAGACATCCGGCCAATAGCCCCTCGCCCGCTTTCGCAAACCCTTGCCGGCGCCATTGTCGAACATCTGTGCGGCTGCTAGCTCTCCTGCCTTGCTGGAGAATTGACATGACCTATTGCGCCGGATTGATGGTCGAGGATGGCCTCGTGATGATTGCCGACACCCGCACCAATGCCGGGCTCGACAACATCTCGACCTTTCGCAAGCTGCATATCTTTTCGTGGCCGGGCGACCGCACGCTGGCGCTGGCAACTGCCGGCAATCTGTCGATCAGCCAGTCCGTCATCAGTTTGCTGAACGAGGGTCTGCGCCAGCCCGAAACCGGTGCGGTCGAGACGTTGCAAACCGCGCCAACCATGTTTCGCGCGGCCCAGCTGGTCGGGCGCGCCGTGCGGCAGGTTCAGGATGTCGATGGACGAGCGCTGGCGGAGGCCGGCCTGAAATTCGATGTGTCCTTCCTTTTCGGCGGCCAGATCCAGGGCCAGCCGATGCGACTTTTCATGATCTACGCTGCCGGCAACTTCATCGAATGCGGTGGCGATGCGCCCTTCCTGCAAATCGGCGAGCACAAATACGGCAAACCGATCCTCGACCGTGCCATCACGGCTGGCACCAATCTCTATGATGCACTGAAGATGGGGCTCATTTCGATGGATTCGACCATGCGATCCAATCTCGGCGTTGGTCTGCCCATCGATATACTGGTGCTGCGCAAGGATCAGGTTGTGCCAGAACTCAACCGCCGCATCGAGGCCAGCGAGCCTTACTTCCATGACTTGCGCGAGCGCTGGTCTGCAGCCCTGAGGGCGGCCCACATGGCCATTCCGCGCCCACCCTATGGACCAACTGGCAGTTAGCGGCGCGGCAACTCGGCAACCAGATGTAAAGGATATTCAGGCATTTCTAGCAGGTCATTGCTGGAATTCTGCGCCGATGCTTCTGTCATTCATGCCGTCAATGCCCCGCTCCGGCTGGATGAGTATGCGATCTCGCGCTGCGAGACGTGCAGCACGCAAGATGCTCGCGCGCACCGGCATCGGCAGCAGTCTCGGCAACATGCGGCGCAACGTTCTGGCTGCCGTCATCGCGATCTGCCTGACGCTGACTTTTGCCGTCATGACGATGATATCGATCACGCATCAGGCCAATCTCACCGACTCCCAGCAGCAGTACAGCAGGGTTTCAAAAGCGATCTACAATGAGCTGTCCACCATGCGCCGTCAGCTGGCCGGACTGGTGGCCCAGCCACGCAGCATAGCTGCGATGCTGGCGGATGAGTCGCGAGCCAGCTTTCGTCAGGAATTCGTGGAAGGCACCAGCCTGCTCTACAACTTTGACGGCGCTTATCTGGTGATGGCGGATGGCACGGTGCTGGCCGGAATGGAAGGGCGACAGGAGGCTGGGCAGGCGGGATATGCAGCGTTGCGCCATTTTGCCGGAAGAATTTCCAGAGAGGCGCTGAGCGGATACCAGAGCGCACAAAATCAGAAACAGGGACAGCACACGTTGCTTTCTGCCCTGAACAGCGCGGACGCCTATGGCGTTGCACGGCTGATCCATGACGGCACCAATTTTCTTGCCGTCACAGCAATTCCAATCGAACTGTCAGAAGGCCAGAACACCAATCGCAGCAAAGCCATGGCGGTCGCTTTTGCCTATCGCACCGTGCATGAGTTCAGCCTGCAATCCTTCGCCGCCAGGAACCAGATCAAGAATCTTCGGGTGTCGGGCCATGATGCGAGCGACAAGATCAGTTCCTTCGTCCTGGCAGACGGGCTCGACAACACCAAGGCCTGGCTGATCTGGGACACGGATCGGCCTGGCGATGCCATGCTCAACCGGTTCATTCTTGCGCTGGCGGCAACGCTCTATGTTTGTGGCGTGGTCCTCTTCTGGCTGCTCAAGAAAATGCGCGGCTCCGCGCTCGAAATGGCCCGTCGCGCCGAAATGATCGAGCGCTTGGCGGGTCATGACGAACTCTCGGGCCTGCCGAACCGGCGGACCTTTGACCTTCGCCTCGAGCAGGAACTGGCGCGCATCGAGCGGGCGGGTGGCGGGCTCGCGGTCCACTATCTCGATCTCGACAAGTTCAAGGCGGTCAACGACACCTATGGCCACAAGGCCGGCGATGAGTTGATCCGCGAAGTCTCGCGCCGGTTGAGCACCTTGATGCGTGGTGCCGACACGATTGCGCGCTTTGGCGGTGATGAATTCGCGATCATCCAGACCGAGGTGAACCTGCCCTCGGATGCTGCATCACTTGGCCAGCGCATTCTCGATGTCATCCATCGCTCTTTCGTCCTGCACGGTGGCGAGGCCAGCGTCGGCGTTTCCATCGGCATTGCACTGGCGCCCCAGAATGCAAAAGACCGCGAGACGCTGGAGCGGCTGGCGGATGCCGCGCTTTACCAGGCCAAGAACAACGGCCGGAACCGCTATTCCTTCTTCGAGCAGCAGATGGACCGCTCGCTCCAGATGAAGCGCGTGGTGGAAGAAGAACTGCGCTCGGCCATCTCCAACAACGAGTTGGTCCTGCATTATCAGCCGCAGGTGTCGGCTGATGGGCGCAGGATCATCGGCGTCGAGGCACTCGTGCGCTGGCATCACCCTGTGCAGGGCATGATCCCGCCGTCAGACTTCATCCCGATTGCCGAAGAGCGCGGCCTGATCGTGCCATTGAGCGACTGGGTGCTGAAGCAGGCCTGCATCGATGGTGTGCGCTGGCCGACCTTGCGGCTTGCCGTCAACGTCTCGCCCGTGCAGTTCCGCCACAAGGATTTCGTCGACAACGTCGCGCGCACCCTGCACGAGACCGGCTTTGACGGCACGCGGCTGGAGCTGGAAATCACTGAAGGCGTGGTCGTCGATGATGCGGATGCCGCCGAAAGCGCCATGATGGAGCTGCGCGCCCATGGCATCGGGCTGGCGCTGGACGATTTCGGCACCGGCTACTCAAGCCTGATCTATCTGCGCCGTTTTGCCTTCGACAAGATCAAGATCGACCGGTCCTTCCTTGAATACATGGAAACAACCGGCGAATCCGCGATCCTTGTGCATTCCGTCGTGCATCTGGGCCGCGCGCTTGGCCTGCGCGTCTGCGCCGAAGGCGTGGAAACCGCCGAGCAGCACCGCTTCTTGCAGGCGGTCGGCTGCCATGAGTTGCAGGGCTACCTGTTCTCGAAGCCAGTTCCATCAGCCAAGATCGACGAGTTGCTGGCGATGCAGGAGCCCTTCGCCAAAGCACTGGCAGCCTGAGGCCTTTCAGCGCTTCCAGTGCACGCCGAGCGTCGCATAGGCGCCTCTCGTGCGCGCGCTGTCGCGCTGCCATCCGCCAGACAGGCGCCACTCGCCTGCCGCAAAGCGCAGGCCCGTCAGATGCGTGCCCAACCGCATCTTGCGATAGGACTGATCGCGATAGACCTCGATCTCCGGCCCGATGAACATCCGTTCCTGCAGTCGCCAGCCCAGCGCCAGCCGCCCGCCCAGCCGCTGCTGGTAGGTTGAGTAGCCGAGATAGGCCTGCACCAGCGTGCGCTCGGTCGGCTGCGACCAGAGATCAGCCAGAATGCGGCCTGAGCCGCGCAGTTTGTAGACCGCCGCCTCCGGCCCGCTCTGCATGGATGCAATCACCTCAGGTCCCGCATAAAGCCCGATGCTGGTGCGCCCCAGATGCCACTCGCGCCCGGCGAGCAGCTGCGCCTCGACGCTGGCGTTCCAGCCACGCGCAGGCTTGCGGCGCGGGGACTCGTAGCCGCCACCCAGACGCCCGAAGACACGCCAGCCATCGCGATCCAGACTGTCGATGCCTGGCGCATACTTGAACCCGACCGCGCCGAAAGGCTTGTGCGGCCCCTGCTCGGCTGTGGCGAAAAGCAGGAAAGAGCGGGCGTCTTTGGCGGGGTTCAGCGGCGCGTCAGCGGCTTGGGTCATTGGTGCCACGGCCAGCACGCCACCCATGGCAGCCAGACCAAGCTGAGCGACGCGACCCCCAACACACACGACTCAAGAGGCTCCCCAGCCCTTACTGCGACCAGAACGCTGGCACGACAGACTTGCAGACTACCCAAGCAAAGGCAGAAAGGAAGCGGAGAATCACCAATACGCGCCATCTTGTCGCAAGACTCGTGCTATTCCAGTCCCGCCAGAAACACCCTCGCATCCGCCACAATCTCGGCCCGCCGCGCCTCGGACATCTTGGCCAGCGTCCGATAGGGCATCGCAAGGCGCATGTTTCCCGATAGCTTGGCCTCGTTCTTGATCAGGAAATTCCAGTAGAGCGCGTTGAACGGGCAGGCCTTCGGCCCGGCTTTCAGCTTCACGTCATAGGCGCAAGATGCGCAATAATCCGACATCCGGTCGATATAGGCGCCCGACGCGATGTAGGGCTTGGAGGCGAGCAGCCCGCCATCAGCCCACATCACCATGCCATGCACGTTGGGCAGTTCCACCCATTCAAAGGCGTCTGCATAGACCGCGAGATACCATTCCTCGATCTGCGCCGGTTCAATTCCCGCCAGCAGCGCAAAGTTACCTGTCACCATCAGCCTCTGGATATGGTGGGCATAGGCATGGGCCTTTGTCTCGCTGATGCACTGCTTCAGGCAGTTCATCTTGGTTTCGCCTGACCAGTAGAACCAGGGCAGCTTTCGGCTGGCATCCAGCGCATTGGTCTGCGCGTAAGCAGGCATTTTCAGCCAGTAGATGCCGCGCACATATTCGCGCCAGCCAATGATCTGGCGGATGAACCCCTCGACGGCGTTGAGCGGCGCGCGGCCCTTCTGCCAGGCCTGCTCGGCGGCCTGACAGATCTCCAGCGGCGTCAGCAGACCGATGTTGAGATAGGGCGAGATCAGGCTGTGATAGAGGAACGGCTCACCCGTCTTCATCGCGTCCTGATAATCGCCATAAAGCGGCAGCGCGTCCGTGATGAAGTGCTTGAGCGCAGCCAGCGCCTCAGCTCGCGTCACGCCCCAGCCGAAGGGCTCCAGATCGCCGAAATGATCGCCAAAGCGCGCTGCCACCAGCGCCAGCACCTCTTGCGTGGTCGCGTCAGGAACGAACCTGTCACGCGCAGGCGGCTTCACGCTGGCGGGCAGGCTCTTCCGGTTGTCATGGTCAAAGTTCCACTGCCCGCCCTCAGGCTCTTCGCCTGCCATCAGCAGCCCGGTCTTGCGGCGCATCTCGCGGTAGAAAAACTCCATCCGGAACGACTTGCGGCCATCCGCCCACTGCGCAAACTCGTTGCGCGAGGCGATGAAGCGGCTGTCATCCCGGATATGGACATCAACGCCATATTCCTCACGCCAGTCCCGCATGGCCTCCAGCACGCGCCATTCGCCGGGCTCGGTGACGATGACGGCCTCGGTGCCATGTCGCTTGATGGCGCGCTGCAACTCGCCCGAGAATGAGCCGGTGTTGCCGGGATTATCCAGCTTCACATAGTCGACCTGAAAACCCTCCTCCCGCAGCTCCTGCGCGAAGTGGCGCATGGCGGAGAAGATGAGCGCAATCTTCTGCCTGTGGTGGGGCACATAGGTGGCCTCCCCCATCACCTCGACCATGAGGATCACGTCATGAGCCGCGTCAACCCCGTCGAGCGACGAGATCGACCGTGTGAGCTGATCGCCAAGGATGAAGCGGAGCGTCCTCACCCCTTTGTGCGCAGAGAGGAGCGCCCGCCATCGACACCGATGATCTGCCCGGTGATCCACGAACCCTCGTCAGACGCCAGCAAAGCTGCAAGCGGGCCGACATCCTCGCCCTCGCCCAGCCGCTGCATCGCATGCATCCCGGCAATGGCGGTGGCCATCGCCTCATTCGAGGTCAGCGCCTTGGCGAGATTGGTGCGCAGCAGCGAGGGCGCAATGCAGTTCACGCGGATCTTGGGCGCAAGCTCGGCCGCCAGCGCCAGGGTCAGCCCCTCGATGGCACCCTTGGCCATCGAGACCGAGGCATGGGCGGCAAACCCTTGCGCCACCGCCACAGTCGAGAACAGCACAACGCCAGCTGTGCCCTCGCAGGCCTTCATGCCCGGCAGCGCCGCCTGAATGGCTTTCACTGCACCCAGCGCATTCACCTGAAAATCCTTGATGAAATCGGCATCACTGAGCCGCGCCACCGGCTTCAGGTTGATCGTGCCAACAGCATAGACCAGCCCCTTGATGGTTCCGCCAGCGGCTTCCGTAGCACGCGCGATCAGGCCCTCGTCGCTGACATCGCCAGCCGTGAACCCGGCACCCAGCTCGCTGGCCAGCGCCTGCAATCGACCTTCGTCGCGTGCCACAAGATGCAGTGCGTGGCCCTTGGCCTTAAGCGCGCGCGCCGTGGATGCGCCGATGCCGCCCGTGCCGCCATAGATCAGGATTGTGCCAGTCATTGTCGAATACATCTCCGGACGATGGTTTCAGAAAAAAATCCTGCGGCGGCATGTCGTCTCGCCGTGCAGAACGTTATGCACCACATAGGTCTGTGATCCACAGCGGCGAGGTGTGATGCAACTGGTTTGGCTCAAGCGCGACCTTCGGACGCAAGACCATCGGCCCCTGGTCGAGGCGGCGGCGCGCGGGCCTGTGCTGGCGCTTTATGTTGCCGAGCCCGCCTATTGGGCGCTGCCGGACACATCAGCCCGGCAGTGGAGCTTCATCGCAGAGTGTCTGGCCGAGCTGCGCACAGCGCTTCAGGCGCGCGGCGGCGATCTGGTGGTGCGCACCGGCGATACAGTCGAAACGCTCGCGCAACTGCATGCCGAACATGGCATCAGCCAGATCTGGTCGCATGAGGAAACCGGCAATCTCTGGACATTCGCGCGCGACAAGGCCATCGGCCGGTTCTGCCGCGCGCAAGGCATCAGCTGGACTGAAATCCCGCAATTCGGCGTGGTGCGCAGGCTTTCCAGCCGCAACCGCTGGGCCAGCGCCTGGGAACAGCGCATGGCAGAGCCGCTGGCCCGCCCACCCGCGCAGATCGTCTGGCAGCAGGGCATTGCGCCAGGCGAAATCCCCAGTGCAGCGCAGCTTGGCCTAAAGCCCGACCCCTGCCCTGAACGCCAGTACGGCGGCAGGCGTGCTGCCATCGCCCTGCTGGAGACGTTCTTCACTGGTCGCGGCAAAGGCTATCAGCGCGAGATGTCGAGCCCGCTGACGGCGTTTGATGCCTGTTCGCGGTTGTCCCCGCATCTGGCGGCCGGCACCGTCTCCATTCGCGAGATCGTGCAGGCCAGTCGCAAGGAGCGACTGCGGCTCTCTCACGAAGAGCCGGGCGCCCGCGCCATTCCGCTCAAGGCACTCGATTCGCTCACCAGCCGCCTGCATTGGCATTGCCACTTCATTCAGAAACTCGAGAGCGAGCCCGAGCTGGAGCTGCGCGCCGTGCATCCAGCCTTCGAGGCGGCGCGAACACGCACGGCACCTGACGATCCGGTGCTCGCCGCATGGATCGGCGGGCGCACCGGCCTGCCCTTCGTCGATGCCTGCATCCGCGCGCTCGACCAGACAGGCTGGATCAATTTCCGCATGCGCGCGATGCTGATGGCCTTTGCCAGCTATCATCTGCATCTGGACTGGGTGGCCAGCGGCCATGCGCTGGCGCGCAAGTTCACCGACTATGAGCCCGGCATCCACTGGCCGCAGGTGCAGATGCAGTCGGGCCAGACCGGCATCAACACGCCGCGCATCTACAATCCGGTAAAGCAGAGCGTCGATCAGGACCCGGATGGAACCTTCATCCGCCGGTATGTCCCCGAGCTGACGCAAGTGCCCGCCGCTTTCATCCATGAGCCATGGCGCATGAGCCAAGCGCAGCAGGAGGCCACTGGCGCCCGCATCGGGCGCGACTACCCTGCCCCCATCATCGACCATGTGGCGGCTGCCCGCGCGGCGCGTGACCGAATGACGGTTGTAAGGCATCAGGCCGGATTCAAGGTTCGCGCCAAGGCCGTTTACGAGAAACACGGCTCGCGCAAGCGCAAGCCCGGCGAAGACCACCCGGCACAGGCCAAAGCACTCGCGGCGCAGCGCGCAGAGAAGGCCGCACGGCAAGGGAGCTTCGATTTCTGATGGCAAAGATGGTCAGAAAAGGCGAC
Source organism: Allobosea sp. (assembly GCA_031373605.1). Classification (GTDB taxonomy): domain Bacteria; phylum Pseudomonadota; class Alphaproteobacteria; order Rhizobiales; family Beijerinckiaceae; genus Allobosea. The sequence goes on from JANMMX010000088.1 coordinate 22,115, forward strand.
CTGCCCTCCAAGCCCTGCGCCCATTGCGGGCGGCCATTTGCCTGGCGCAAGAAGTGGGAAAAGGTCTGGGACGAGGTGCGTTTCTGCTCGGACCGTTGCCGGGGCGAAGCTAAATCTGCAGGCCGCAAGGCCAGCTAATGCGCCTTGCAAGGTGGCGCTGTGCGGACATTCTGCCAGCCAAGCCCTCTTAATGTTTGATTCAGTTAAGAACCAAGTATTTGATTGCGCTCGCATTTTGTACAACCTGAGATTGCAATTCTGATCCCCTGTTAAGCCCTGATTACGGTTTGCCGTCTTTAGCTACGGGCGTGAGGCCAGGGACGGCCTTCGGGACAAAAAGGGGATCGGGCTCGTGTTGAGACCCGGAATGCAGCAAGCGGCGGGATTGTCCCGCGTGCTCGTGGTCGCAAGCGATGCGACCGCGATCGCGCCCCTGTATGCTGAAATCATGCGCCGCGGCGCGTCGTGCTCCAGCGCCTCGAATGTCACGGATGCGGCCCAGGCTGTGCGTACGACGGCATTCGACACGATCCTCGTCCATGCCCGTGGAGGCGCGCCGGAAACGTTGCTGCTGCTCCAGCTGCTGAAGGCACAGGCGCAAGGCCAGCCGCGCATCCTGCTGCTGGTTGATCCCGAGCAGGCCAGCGCCTATTCGCAAACAAGTCATCTGGCCGATGCGATGCTGGCCTCGACGATTGCGCCGGAGCGCATCGCCGAAGCCGCCGGCGTCCACGCCTATATCGCCGAGCCGCAGGTCAACCTGCCGGCCGTCACGATTCCGGACCGTCAGGTCATCCTCGCCCTGCCCGCGCCGATCTCTGGCGAGCTGCTGCCCGAAGGCGTGCGCCAGCAGCGCGAGCGCGGCCAGACGCCCGATCTCGTGGTGCTGACCGATCCGTCCGGCATCAACCTGCTCACCAGCTGGATGTCGGCGGCAGCCGCTGCTGTCGTGCCGATCATTGATGCCACTGGCCGCGCCATGCATCGCGCCGATGCCAGCCTTTCGGTCATGACCGGTCGTGGCCTGGCCGAGACCATCCGCGAGCTCGAGCCGATGATCGACCGCGTGAAAGAGTTGCCCGAGGCTTACTTTCGCACGAGGGATGGCCGCGCGATGCTGATGGCGCGTCTGGCTGTGCGCGAGCGCGCCATGAAGCCCAAGCGCGACGCCTCGCTGAAAGCCACAATGCGCTTCTTTGATGAGGCTGCCATTGCAGGTGCTGTGCCGCTGGCCGAAAGCCTCGTGCGCACCGGCCATATGGAGCGCAAGTTCTTCGACCGCGTGCATTGCTGCCCGTCCTGCCAGTCCTCGCGCCTGAACATTCGCGAGGAGTGCTCGAAATGCCGCTCGGCCGACATCGTCGAGGAGCCGATCATCCATCACCTGCGCTGCGGCTATCAGGGCCCCGAGCGCGATTTCAAGACAGCGGAAGACCGCATGGTCTGCCCGAAATGCCGCCACCATCTCGAGCACTTCTCGGTTGATTATGACAAACCGTCGACGCTGTTCATCTGCAATGATTGCGCGCACACGACCGGCGACACCGCCATCGGCTTTGTGTGTTTCGATTGCGAGACACCCCATGATGCCGAGCAGGTGAAGACCAAGGTCACCTATTCCTATGACCTCACCGAGACGGGCCGCGAAGCTGCCTTTGCGGCACCGCTGGATGAGCGCGGCGACGCTCAGGGCGCTGAAGGCCCCTCCGTGCGTGAACGCCTCAAGAGCTTTGCAAACAAGCACGACAATCTCGGCCTGCCCTATGCCGTGCTGATGGTGAAGCTTGAT
>JANMMX010000148.1:0-1812 GCA_031373605.1 Allobosea sp.
AGCGGGCTCAGCTGCAGGCCGTAGCGGGTGGCGAAAGGCGCCAGCAGAGAGAGATCGCTCTGGGATTGCGCGATCAGCTCAGCCGCGCTCTGGGTGCGGAAGCTGGGGTGACCCTCCAGAAAAATTTCGACAGCACCATCATTCTCGTCGGCCAGCACCGAGCAGGTGATGTAGGCGATGCGCCCGCCGGGCTTGGCCAACCGAGCTGCGCGGTCCAGCACGGTTGCCTGGTCCTTCAGGCGCTCAGTCAGCGCGCCGGGGCGCACGCGCCATTTGGCGTCCGGGTTGCGCCGCCAGGTGCCGGAGCCGGTGCAGGGCGCATCGACCAGCACGAGATCGGCCGTCCCATCCAGATCGACCAGCGCATCATGGCCTTTGCCCTTAGGCGCACGGATCTCGACGCAGGTCGCGCCGGAACGCGCCAGCCGGTCATGCAGCGGCGCGAGGCGCCGCGTGTCGAGATCGCTGGCGATGAGCGTTCCCTCGTTCTGCATCAGGGCGGCCAGAGCCAGCGTCTTGCCGCCAGCGCCAGCGCAGAGATCGACCACAATCATGCCGGGCCGAGCGCCTGACAGCTGCGTGACCAGCTGCGAGCCCTCGTCCTGAATCTCGAAGCCACCTTCGAAGAACACCTGCTCGGCCTGCAGGGCCGGCCCGCGCCCGTCCTCGCCCACAGCAAAGCGCAGGCCATCGGGCGACCAGGGCGTGTCTTCCGGCTGGAGATGTTGAAGCTTTCCGCGCAGGACGCTGCGCTTCTGCTTGAGCGTGTTGGCGCGAACATCGACAAAGGCGCGGGCAGCCAGCGCCTGCATCTCGGCGATGGCCTTGCCGCCAAAGCTGGCCACGATCGAGGGCCAGAGCCATTCCGGCGCATCGGCCTGCACCCAATCTGGCGCGGATGCGAGGTCGAAAGCAGCCAGCTGTGCGGCTTCTGTCTCCGAAAGCGGCTCCGGCGCATGGGCGAGGCCTGTGCAGAGCGCGCCAATCTCGTCTGCTGTCAGCTTGCGCACGCTGACCAGCATGGCCAGCACCAGCGCGCGCGGTGTCTCGGCCTGCATGACATGTGCGCTGGAAGCTTTGCGGCGCAGCGCATCATAAACCAGGCTGGCGACAGCCGCCCTGTCCTTGGAACCAGCGAAGCGGCGGGCCAGGCCCCAATCCTTCAGCGCATCGGGCGCGGGGCGCCTGCGCTCGAGAATGTCCTGCAGGACTTCGATGGCGGCGCTGAGGCGCGCGGCAGGCATCATGGCTGAAATGACTTCATGGTGTTGAACTCGTGTCCGTATGCGCCGGAGGCATGCTTGCTCCGGCCAACACAATCTTGACGTGGTCCTTTCATATGCGCATGCAGGCAGCAACACCTGATTGTCTCCTGCTGCCCTGCTGAAAGGTTCTTCCCATGTCTCAACTGACGCTGGCCCGCACGATCCGACTGGCTGTTGCCGGTTTTCTGGCCGCCTCGCTGGCCGCCTGCGCCACCGCGCCTGCTGCCGATCTTACCCCGCCGCCGCAAAAGCGCGTCGATGCCAAGACCGGCCTCGAGAACCCGCAGCGCTATTGAGTTTGCTTCGCTTTCGTCTTTCCGGGGCATCGCTTGCGCAGCCCCGGAATGACGCGCGGGACTGAAAGACGTGGGTGCCCGGGACACGCCCGAGCATGACGCCGTTGGCGTCTACGGCGCTTTGGGCATTTGCGACGCAGTTGCCGCTCACGCATAGGTCAACGGCACCTCGGTCGTTTCCTTCAGCGCTTCCATGACGAAGCTGGCTGACACATCATCCATCTCGATGCGTGCGATGAGGCGCTGGTAGA
>JANMMX010000154.1:0-7853 GCA_031373605.1 Allobosea sp.
GTCCTCGGGCCTCGCGTCCGGGTCTTCCTCGGACGCGCTGGCACCGGGAATGGCATAGGCGCCCTTCAGCCAGCGGTTCAGGTCCACATCGGCGCAGCGCTTCGAACAGAAGGGCCGGAAGGCCTGGATGGCCAGCTTGCCGCAATTCGGGCAAGGCCGCAGGCGCAGTGGAGCCGGTGCCGCACCGGGCGAAGAATCGGCAGGAGAACCGGCAGGGGAATCGGGCTTGTCGTTGTTCATGATGCTGCCCTTATAGGCCGTTGGTCATGAACTGTCAGTGTCGCCTCGTGCGGCGGCATCGCGCTGGCGCAGCTCTGTCTTCAGCACTTTGCCATAGCTGTTCTTCGGCAGCGCCTCGATGGCGATGTAGGCCTTGGGCCGCTTGAAGCGGGCAATGCGCGACAGGCACAGAGCATCCAGTTCCGCGGCAGGCGCATCGCCCACCACATAGGCGATGACGGCCTCGCCCCATTCTGCGTCCGGGCGGCCGATGACCGAGACCTCGCGCACCTGCGGATGTGTGAGCAGCACCTCCTCCACCTCGCGCGGATAGATGTTGGAGCCGCCGGAGATGATCATGTCATTGGCGCGGTCTTTCAGCGTGAGATAGCCGCGCTTATCCATCGCGCCGATGTCGCCGGTGTGCAGCCAGCCATCGCGCAGGGACTTTGCGGTCGCGGGCTCGTTGTTCCAATAGCCCGCCATCACGGGTGTGCCCTTGCAGGTGATCTCGCCCGTTTCGCCAACCGGCAGCACCTGCCCTTGCGCATCGACAATCCGCACATCGACGCAAGCATAGGGGCGGCCGGCGCTGGCCAGCCGCAGCAGCCAGTCAGGATGGGCGCGGTCGGCAATCTCAGTGCGCGGCAAGGTTGTGATGGTCATCGGACTTTCGCCGAGGCCATAGATTTGCGCGAGGCAGGGACCCAGCCGGTCGAGGGTGGCGATGCAATCCTCGACATACATCGGCGCACCACCCCAGATCAGCGTGCGGAAGGTATCCGGATCGAAATCAGAATCGGAGGCCACCAGACGCCGGATCATGGTGGGGGCGGCAAACATCGAGACGCGGCGGCCATGCTGTGCGCGCCAGGCCCGGAAATCGGTAGCGATCTCATCGGCATCGAAAGTGCCGGACCCCGCCACCGCATTGACGCCAATGCGCATGACATGGGCCATGATGTAGAGCCCCGAGCCATGGCTCATGGGGGCGGCGTGGTAGACCGGATCACCCGGCGCAATCGTGTCGACCTCGCAGGCATAGGCCATCGACATGGCCGCCAGGTTGCCATGTGTCAGCATCGCGCCCTTGGGGCGGCCCGTGGTGCCGGAGGTGTAGAACAGCCAGGCCAGATCATCGCGCCCGCGCGGCACAACCGGCACAGGCTCCGCCGTGATGAGCGCGCTGTAGGCAGGGCTGCCGATGTTGACGAGATGTTCCAGCGCAGCCGGTGCATGCGCTGCGACGGTCGTTTCAAGGTCAGTGGAGACAAAAGCGGCCCGCGCGCCTGACTGCTCGAGAATATAGGCGATTTCCAGCCCGTGCAGCCGGGCATTGACCGGAACAGCCACCAGCCCCGCATGCCAGATGGCGAAAAGCAGCTTCACATAGCGCCGGTTGTTGGTGGCAATGATAGCCACACGGTCACCGGGCCGGAGCCCCCAAACGCCCAGCATGAACCCGGCGCGCCGGGCCGTGTTGTGCGCCAATGGCCCATAAAGGTCGGTGATGCGCGCGCCCTCGGCCAATGCCGGAGCATCAGGTGCCGCGCGCCCTGCCCGCTCCAACCACAGCGCGATGTTCATGAGATGACCTGCAAGGGTGAGAACAGGCGACGCATCATCGGCTCCGATCAGCTTGCGTTCAGCCAGCCAAGCCGCACGGGATAACCCTCGCCGCCGAGCAGGTTCACGGTTTCATGCAGCGGCAAGCCGACAACGGCAGAATAGGAGCCAACCAGCTTCACGACGAAGGAATCGGCGATGCCCTGAATGGCATAGGCCCCGGCCTTGCCCCGCCACTCGCCGGAGGCGAGATAACCCTCCAGATCATCCTTCGAGAGGCGCTTGAAGCGCACGCGTGTCTCTACCAGCTTGTCGCGGATGGCGCCCCTGGGCGTGACGACAGCGATGCCGGTATAGACGCGATGCGCACGCCCCGAGAGCAGGCGCAGGCAGGCGGCAGCCTCGTCCACGATCTCGGCCTTGGGCAGAATGCGGCGACCCACAGCCACCACCGTGTCGGCCGCCAGAATGTAGGCCCCCGCCAGATCCGGACGGCTTTGCAAGGTGGCGAGCGCGGCTTCCGCCTTGGCGCGGGCCAGCCTGCGGGCCAGATCGCGCGGACGCTCGCCCTTGAGTGGTGCCTCGTCGAGATCAGACGGCAGAAGCGCATCAGGTCTGATGCCTGCCTGTTCCAGCAGCGCCAGACGACGCGGCGAGGCTGAGGCGAGAACGAGCGTGGGATGGGCGGTAGCGGTCGATGAAAAGCCGATCATGACACCTCTATAGCAGAAAGTAGATTGTGGCCGTCCAGCGTCACCTGGCCGAAAAGCATGATCATTGACTTGTATATTAGTGGGAGCAGGCCCAAGCTAGGTGCATGAAGCTCATCGAAACGACGCCATTCCTTGTGCCAGCCCCCCGACCGGAGGCTCAGGCGCTCTACAGCAAGCTGGTGGCCATGCAAATGGATGCCGGGCTGACCATTGCCATGCGCATGCCGATCCTGGCACGTGCTGCATTGGGCGATGACGCCTCGGGCCACGAGGCTCGCAAGGCCGTGGCCGAGAAAATCGCTGCCGTGACCGAAACCGGCATGGCGGCAGGTCAGGCGGCGGCAGAATTCTGGTGGAGCATGCTGATGGCCCCCATCACACAGGCCCGCACCGGCGAGCTGGCCGCCCGCGCTGCAAACCAGATGCTCGAGCCGATGTCGCGCCGCACCAGCGCCAATGCGACGCGGCTGAGCGGCAATCCCCCGTCCAAGAGCACCCGCCGCAAGAAGACCTGACCGACTGGCGGTTCAGGAATTGGCGGCTTCCGGTGTTTCGCCGGCCGCACGGGCCGCGTCGGCGTCTGCCTTCTCATGTGCGCGGTAATGCGAGACGCTGAGCGGGATCAGGCAGAGATAGGCCACCACGATCAGCGCCAGCATCTCGAAGGGGAACGCCACGAAGGCGCCCACGGCCAGCACCACACCCAGAAAGATCGGCACCACCTTGTCGCGCGGCACGCCTGTGCCAACCGTTTTTCCAGCATAGCACGGGATGCGTGATATCGTCAGGAAGGCGATGAACAGCACATAGGCGCCGACCAGCGGTGCGACATAACCGGTCACCGGAATGCCCATGAAGTGCAGATAGAGCGGCAGCATGACCGTGATCGCACCGGCAGGCGCCGGCATGCCGACAAAATAGTTCTTCTGCCATTCGGGGCGGTTGGGATCGTCCAGCATCACGTTGAAGCGCGCCAATCTCAGCGCCATCGCGCAGGCCAGCACCAAGGCGATGATCCAGCCGAAGGAGCGCAGGTCCTTGAGCGCGAACTGGTAGAGCACAAAGCCGGTGGCGACGCCAAAGCAGACGAAATCTGACAGCGAATCGAGCTCGGCACCAAACCGCGAGGTGCCCTTGAGATAGCGCGCCAGACGGCCGTCAACGCCATCCAGAACAGCCGCCACGAGAATGCAGATCACGGCGGCTTCAAGCTTGCCTTCGACCACAAGCCGCATCGCGGTGAGGCCCAGGCACAAGGCGAGCAAGGTCACCAGATTGGGCGCCAGCAGGCGGAAGGGGATAACCTTGAAGCGCTTGCGCCGACCCTCATCCTGGTCGGGCACAAAGGGCGGGATCAGATCAGACATTCGTGCCACCTTCTCGCAGACAGTCGACGACGATAGGCGTCAGCCTGCGCGCCCGCAACCATCTCAGATGGTGCGGAAGACACGCTGGGCTTCGCTGCTGCCGAGATCGGCAAGCACGGTTTCGCCTGCAATCGCCGTCTGCCCCTCGCCGACCAGCGGGATCACCGACAGGGGCACATAGACATCGACGCGCGAGCCAAAGCGGATCAGGCCGAAACGCTCGCCCGTGCCAATGCTGTCGCCCTCCTTGACGAAGGGAACGATGCGGCGCGCGATCAGACCGGCAATCTGCACGACAGCGAGCGTCGCGGTCGGCGTTTCGATGGCAAGTGCATTGCGCTCGTTGTCATCGCTGGCCTTGTCGAGCTCTGCGTTGAGGAAGAGGCCCGGCGTGTAGGCCATCTTGATGATCTTGCCGGCGACCGGGGCGCGGTTCACGTGGCAATCGAACACGTTCATGAACACCGAGATGCGCGTCATCTGCTCGGCTGGCAGGCCCAGCTCCGGCGGCGGGACGGCTGTGGCAATCTGGCTGATGCGACCGTCAGCCGGCGAGATCACCAGCCCGTCCCGTTGCGGCGTGATCCGATGCGGATCACGGAAGAAATAACAGATCCAGAGCGTGATGAGTGCACCAACCCAGCCGAAGGGTGACCAGAGCTGGCCCAGCACCATGCTCACAACGATGCCGATGGCGATGAAGACATAACCTTCGCGATGGATTGGGACGATGAGGCGACGGACGGAATCGACAAGCGACATGGCAGCTCCTGATGCGGCGTTCGTGCAAACCGCACTTGTTCCGAGGCGCGATATAGGCTGGATCAGGCAGGGGGAGCAAGGCGCAACCCCGCCGTATTCTTCAATCCGTGAGACTGACCCGGACGCTGGGCGCCTCTTCCTCGGTCGCACGCTTGAGCGTGGCGCGTGCCTCATCCACCTGGCGCTGGCGGTTCCAGAGGGCCGCATAGACACCCTTCTGTTTCAGCAGCCCTGCATGGGTCCCGCGTTCGGCAATCACGCCCTTGTCGAGCACGATGATCTCGTCGGCATTGATGACGGTCGACAGGCGGTGCGCGATGACCAGCGTGGTGCGGCCTTCTGACACGCGGTCCAGCGCGTCCTGGATTTCCTTCTCGGTGAAGGAATCGAGCGCGGATGTGGCCTCGTCGAGCACCAGAATCGGCGGCCCTTTCAGGATTGTGCGGGCAATGGCGACGCGCTGTTTTTCGCCGCCCGAGAGCTTCAACCCACGCTCGCCGACCGAAGTGGCATATCCTTCCGGCAGCGACTGGATGAACCGGTCAATCTGCGCCAGGCGCGCGGCCTCGGCCACCTCTTCCTGGGTTGCGCCCTCGCGGCCATAGCGAATGTTGTATTCGATCGTGTCGTTGAACAGCACCGTGTCCTGCGGCACCATGCCGATGGCGGCGCGCAACGAGACCTGCTGCACGGACGCGATTTCCTGCCCGTCGATCAGGATGCGGCCCTTGCCCGGCTCATAGAAGCGGAACAGCAGCCGCGAGATGGTGGACTTGCCGGCGCCCGATGGCCCGACAATCGCAATGGTCTGGCCAGGCTGAACAGTAAAGCTGATGCCCTTCAGGATCGGCCGCTCGGGGATATAGGCGAAATGCACATCCTCAAAACGCACCTCGCCAGCGCTCACCTTCAGCGGCAGCGCACCGGGCGAATCCATGATCTCGGGGTCGCGGCCAATGAGGTCGAACATCTGCTCGATGTCGAGGGTCGCCTGCTTGATCTCGCGATAGACGGTGCCCATGAAATTCAGCGGCTGATAGAGCTGGATCAGCATGGCGTTGATGAGCACGAAATCGCCCAAGGTGTTGGTGCCCTGGCGGATGCCCTGCACGCACATGACCATGGCGAGCGTCAGGCCGATGGTGAAGATCGCGGCCTGCCCGAAATTGAGCACGGCCAGCGAAGAATACGCCTTCACCGAGTTGCGCTCATACTGCGCCATCGAGATGTCGTAGCGGGCCGTCTCGCGCGCTTCGGCGCCGAAATACTTCACCGTCTCGAAGTTCAGCAGCGAATCGATCGCCTTGCCATTGGCGTCGGTGTCGGAGTTGTTCATGGCGCGGCGGATGTTGATGCGCCACTCCGTCGCCTTGATGGTGAAGACCATATAGGTCGTGACCATCACCACCAGCACGACGACATAGCGCCAGTCGAACAGCCAGAGCAGGATCGAGATGATGAGCACCACCTCGACCACGACTGGCACGAGCTGGTTGAGGCCGAGCCGCACCATCTCCTCGATGCCGTTGCGGCCACGCTCGAGCACGCGTGTCAGCGCGCCGGTCTTGCGCTCCAGGTGGAAGCGCAGCGACAGGTGATGGAGATGCGAGAAGGTTTCCAGCGCGAGCTTGCGCACCGCATGCATGAAGACAGGCGCAAACAGCGCATCGCGCATCTGGATGAAACCAGCGGAGCCGACACGCGCCAGCCCATAGGCCGCCACCAGCGCCAAGGGCGCAGCCGCAAGCCAGGGCCAGAGCAACGCCGTGTCAGCAGCCTTGGCGCTGCCAGCCAATGCATCCGTCGTCCATTTGAACGTGAAAGGCACGCCCATCAGCAGCACGCGGCCCATCACCAGCAGGATGAAGGCCAGCACCACGCGCTTGCGCAGATCGGCACGATCCTGCGGCCAGAGATAGGGCCAGAGTGCACGGAAGGCAGAGACGAAACCACCCTTGCCGGATGTGATGACGGGGCGGGCTTTTGCAGGCACGGCTGACATATTTTGAATCATTCCACTGTGAAGCTCCGCATATAGGACGGCGGCGGGCGCTTTGCACGCTTGGCGGCCCCTCGATTTTGCAGTCGTTGACGGGCAGCCAGCGCATGACCGCCTGATTTTGGACTTGTTACAAACGCGTGATGGGTATTGACTTGGATCGGATCGGTCATTTCCGAGTGAGAGGATTACGACATGCGCAAGATCATCATCGCTGTTTTCGCCCTATCCGCCGCTGGCCTGCTGGTCGCGCAGCCTGCCCTGGCCCAACGCGCGCCCAAGCCGCCGGGCGCGATCACGCTGTCCAACGCACGTGCGGCAGCCGTGACGCAGTTCGAGATCGCAACCATGGGCGAGCAGCCCAAGCTTGTGGGCAAGCTGGCCAAACCGCTGGCGCCGGGCAAGAGCATGCAGCTCACGCTCAAAGGCGCCACTGGTTGCAGCTACTTCGTTATCGCGCGCTTTGAAGATGGCAGTGAGACAGAAGCCGAAGGCGTCGACATCTGCGCCGACAAGGTCGTGCGGCTGACGGACTGAGCGCTTTTCACCCGAGAACCTGCCGCTTGAGCGCTACTGGCCTTCGCGCATCAGCTTGTAGGTGATCGAGTCGGTCAGCGCCTGGAACGAGGCATCGATGATGTTGGCGCTGACGCCGATGGTCGTCCAGCGCGCGCCGGTCTCGTCAGCGGATTCGACCAGCACGCGGGTGACGGCATCGGTGCCGCCCTGGAAGATGCGCACCTTGTAATCCACCAGCTTCAGCCCGCCGATATGGCTCTGGTAGCGGCCAAGGTCCTTGCGCAGCGCCTTGTCCAGCGCGTTCACAGGGCCATTGCCTTCCGCCACCGACATGTGCGAGCGGGAGCCCACCTTCACCTTCACGATGGCCTCTGAAAAGCTGACCAGCTCTCCAATGGCATTGTAGCGCCGCTCGACATTCACCTTGAAGCGCTCGACCGTGAAATAGGTGGGCACTTCCGCCATGACGCGCTTGGCGAGCAGAAAGAAGGACGCGTCGGCGCCTTCAAAGGCATAGCCCTCGGCTTCCTTCTGCTTCACCTCTTCCAGCACCCGGCCAAGGCGCGGATCATCCCTGTCCATGGCGATGCCGACGCGCTTCAGCTCCGACAGGATGTTGGATTTGCCGGCCTGATCCGACACCAGCAGCTTGCGCAGGTTGCCTACGCTTTCCGGCACGACGTGCTCATAGGTCTGCGGGTCTTTCAC
>JANMMX010000205.1:0-4576 GCA_031373605.1 Allobosea sp.
TCCTGCGCATCAATCGGGTTGTTGGGGTCAAAATCCGGCAGCGAGACCAGCGCCAGAATTTCCCCCGTGTTCACATCAACGATGGTGCCGGACGCCGCCTTGGCGCGGAATTTCACCATGGCCTGCGCCAGCTCATCGCGCATGGCGTGCTGCACGCGCAGATCGATGGACAGCTCGATTGCCTTCAGATCAGCTGCGGTGGTGGAGAACCCGGCACCATTCAGATCGTTCAAGCCTTTGGAATCGATGTATTTTTCAACACCTGCGATGCCGACATTGTCGATGTTGGCAAAACCCAGCACGTGGGCTGCCGCATTGCCGTTGGGATAGACACGCTTGTTCTCAGGCACGAAACCGATGCCGGGAATGCCAAGCCGGTGCACTTCGGCCTGCTGGCGCGGCGTGATCTCGCGCTTGACCCAGGCGAAGCCGCGCCGGTTGTTCAGCTTGTCGCGCAGCTCCTTGGCGTTCAGATCCGGCAGCACCGCTGTGAGCAGTTCCACCGCCTCATCCTTGTCGAGGATCTTGCGCGGCTCGGCAAAGACCGAGACGGTGCGGATATCGGTCGCCATCACCGCGCCATTGCGATCCGTGATGTCAGGGCGGGCAGACGAGGTCTCGGTCGAGGTCGCCTTGCGCAGGCCAACCGTCTCGACAGGTGCGGCAGCCAGCATCACCAGCCGTCCGGAAATGGCCAGGAACAGCCCGCCAAAGCACAGGATCATCAGGCCAACACGCGGCGCGCTCTTCTCGCCACTCATGCGGAAGACATTGCGCAGGAAAGCGCCTGCCCGCTGCGAGCGCGTGAGCATTGCGGCAGACGCCGCTGGGAAAACAGGCGGCATGTCCAGCGGCAGGTCAGGCTGGCGGCTCGTATCGCTTGTCTTGACGTTCATGGCCGTGCTCCCGGTGTGCGGGCGGCAGGCGCGCGCGCGTCCTTGGGGGTTTCGGTCGCGGCACCCAGGCCAAGATCAGCCAGCTTGCGGCCAATGCTGTCCACCTTGGGCCCTCGCATCGGAATGTCGCTGACGCGGACAATTTGTGACACGGCGGTCGGCTGCAGGCCCAGATGCCTGTCAGCCAGAGCCTGCACGCGCTCGGGCCGCGTCAGATGCTGCCACTCCGCCTTCAGCACCGCGATGGCATCGCGCTGGCGTGCCGCAGTCGCCTCAAGCTTCTTCAGTTGCTCTGCGTTCAGCGTCGTCTCGTATTTCACCGAATAGGCATAGCCAGCTGAGGCAACCAGCGCGCCAATGGCGAGCACATGAAGGAACTTGATCATGTCAGCTTCTCCTGCGCGGGGCGGGTTCGGGCAGCGTTGCCAGGGCAGCAAGGCTGTCGGAGGCCTCACGCGGCGCAGCCTGCGTGCGTTCAGCCGCGCGGAGCTTGGCAGGCCGCGAGCGCGAATTGGCGCGGATCTCGACCTCGGAAGCCGCAACCACGCCACGGTGCAGCAGGGTGAAGGTCGGCGTGTCCCGCAGTGTCGCCGGCGCATGGCGGGAACCAGAGGCTTCGCGCCCGCTGCGCGCCGCCAGGAACTGCTTGACGATGCGGTCTTCCAGCGAATGGAAGGTGACCACGACCAGGCGCCCGCCCGGCGACAGCACCTGTTCGGCGCCTTCCAGCGCACGCACCAGCTCGCCCAGCTCGTCATTGACCGCGATCCGCAGCGCCTGAAATGTCCGGGTCGCCGGATGCGGGCCATTGGGCTCGCCGCGCACCATCGAGGCGACGATTTCCGCCAGTTGCAGCGTCGTGGTGATCGGTGCTTTCCGCCGTGCCTCGACAATGGCGCGCGCCACCGCCCGCGAGCGCCGCTCCTCGCCATAATGGTAGATGATATCCGCCAACCGCGTTTCATCCGCCTCGTTGACGAGGTCAGCCGCGCTGGTGCCGGACGATGCCATCCGCATGTCGAGCGGGCCATCGAACCGGAAGGAGAAGCCACGCTCCGCCTCGTCGATCTGCATCGACGACACGCCAATATCGAGCACAACACCGTCAAGCGGCGCCATGCCATGCTGGCCAGCAACCTCAGCCAGCTGGCCGAATTCGGTCTGCGCCAGCTTCAGTCGACCGCCCATGGCGGCAACCAATTCCTGACCGTTGGCAATCGCAGAAGGGTCACGGTCGAAGGCCAGCACTTGCACGCCAGCTGCGGCATCCAGGATGGCGCGGCTGTAGCCACCCCCACCGAAAGTGCCATCAAGATAGCGCCCGTCTGCCTGCACATTCAGGGCTTCGAGAACTTCATTGAGCAGGACAGGGATGTGCTCGGCTGCCCCGCCTGCGGTTTCAGGCTCGATGCGGCGGCTCATGGCCTGGGCACTCCCGCAAGCGGTGTCTGACTGGCCAGCAGCGCCTGCACGTCGCGCAGGCTGGCACGCGACATGTCGAGATGCTGCGCAAAACGCTCCGGCTCCCAGATCTGGAACTTGTGCCCTTTGCCAACGAACACCAGCGTGTCCGCCAGTCCGGCATGCAGCTTGAGTGTTTCGCTCAGTACGACGCGGCCTTCCGGGTCGATTTTCAGCACTTCGGACGTGCCGTTCAGTGCGGTCGAAAGTCGATCCCACATGTCCGAAAAGGGAGAGAACTGCGCCAGCACGCTGTCGATGGTGGCACGCAGGGCGTGGCCACCCGCATCCAGCGTCGTCTGATCCAGCGAGGGATGCACATAGAGCCCCTCGAAGCCATCGCGCGCCAGCACCTGGCGAAACGGCAGCGGCAGGGTCACCCGGCCCTTCGCATCGAGGCGGGCGGTGAAATGCGACACGAACGGATCGATGGTTGTTGCCGTCATCACCTGTCCCCCAACGCGCCCCCGAACCTGCAAGACGGGTGACCGTCGCCAACGGCCTGCCGCCTGCCCGCTGGCCAAGCGCGCGCGCGAGGCTCGGCGGGAGCTGTGCGCTTCCGCTGATCCTGTGTGGCATCGCGCTGGCCGCGAATGACGGGATTATTTGGGTTATCATGGGAATTTTTGGGCGTCAACGAATCCAATGCCTCGCATGAGGATACATTGCGAGCCATGCGCATAAGAGCGCGTTAAGGTTAATCATTGGTAAGCAGATGGCTTTCCGACGCGCTTCAGAGGCCTGGCCCAGAGACAACAAAGGCCTCCCCGGCGTGGCGCACGGAGAGGCCTTGTCAATGCTGGTGCCAGTCGGCCTGTAAGCCGGGTTCTGGACGGCCCGGACCTTGCGGTCCGGACGTGACGGCCATTCCTCTGGGATGCCTGTTGCCAGGCACCTCAAGCAACCAACCCGGACGACCAGGCCTGGAAACCGGCCCCCGCCCCTCGCAGGGCGGCATCGTCCCTATTCGGTCTTGCTCCCGGTGGGGCTTGCCATGCCGTCCCTGTTGCCAGGTCCGCGGTGCGCTCTTACCGCACCTTTTCACCCTTACCCGACTGGCCTTGCAGCGAGCCGGGCGGTTCAATCTCTGTGGCGCTGTCCCTGGGGTCGCCCCCGCCGGACGTTATCCGGCACCGTGTTTCCGTGGAGCCCGGACTTTCCTCCCCCACCTTTGCAGATGAGAGCGACCGTCCGGCCGACTGGCGAGAAGCGCTGTGCGCGCTGCTGGCGTCCTGGTCAAGCCTTGTGCCTGGGTCAGGACATCGAGGCAGCCGTCACAGGCTGGCGACGTAGGTGCGCACCTTGGCGCAATAGGCGCGGTTGGCACCGCTCATCTGCGTGGCCATATGGCCGCTCTGGTATTTCATCACAGTCCGGCAAGTGTCGCCGCCGGCCATGCGATAGGCCTTCGCCAGATACATGATGCCGAACCTGGCATTGGTTTCGGCATCGAGCAGACCTGCAGCCGAGCCGCCATAGCCCAGGCCTCGGGCGGTCTGGTGGCGAATTTGCATCAGGCCGAAATTACCCTTGTTGCTGGCGCGCGGGTTATAGCGACTTTCGACGCGCACCACGGCATCGGCCAATGCGAAGGGCACGCCCTGCGCTGCCGCGTGACGCGCCACGATTGCGCGCAGTCCGTGCGAACCTTCAACAACAGCCAGCTTCGCGGATTCCCTGGAACTTGTCCCGGGACGGTTGGCCCCGGTCATCGACCCAGCGGCTGGCACCGTCACCGTCGCGGTCGGCTCCTCCAGCACGGTCGCGCTCGACATTGAGACGGAACTGAAGGATTTGGTTCCAGCATCATCAGCTTCCGCATGCGCGACGGAATGACCAAAGGTCAATGCAACAGCAATTGCAGCAGCTACAACAATCTGGTGATTTTTCATGACAGTTTCTTTCTGAAAAAATGAGAATGTAAAAGGCGGTTATGCCATGAATGAGGACAGAATTAGGCAACCCATCATCTAGCATTGGCTGAAGTAGAAAAATTGATCTGGAAAATCCTAAAATCAGACTGACAGAGCGCGGCTGTATATGATCCAAAAATTTACAACCCCTGTGCCGGCTTTTGCCCCACTCGGGTCGCAATTGCATTCGCAGATGAGTGGGTTAGGTTGAGGTGTCGAGGTTCCGCTGCTTCAAAACTCCTGGGAGATTCCAATGATGAAATGGTTGGCTGTTGTCGCAGTGGCGATGAGTGTCACGGCCTGCAA
>JANMMX010000234.1:0-3671 GCA_031373605.1 Allobosea sp.
GATCGAGGCCGGACGCGGGCTGGGCATGACGCCATCACAGCGTCTGGGACAGATCGAGCTGCCCCTGGCGGCGCCCGTCATCCTGGCTGGCATCCGCACATCGGTGACCATCAACATCAGCACGGCTGCCATCGCCTCGACAGTGGGCGCCATCTCGCTGGGCTCGCCCATCATCATCGGCCTCAACGGCAACAACATTGCCTATGTGCTGCAAGGGGCCCTGCTGGTCTCCGGCCTCGCGGTTGTCACCGATCTGGCATTCGAGGTCATCGTGGAGCGCCTGCAGCGCTGGAAGGCGACCTGAGCCGCGCCAGTGATGGGCGGCATCGAGCCTGATCCCGGACCCATGATGCCTGACCCTTGGCCTCGTCAGTTCACCGGGGCGAACTTCGACAGCACCAGCCAGGCAGCACCGGCCGAGACGGCCGAGAGCGTTGTGCCCCAGGTCCAGTCAACCAGCATGACATTGAGCGGGAAGTCTTTGAGGGTTGCATAGTTGGTGGCGTCATAGGTGCCATAGGCGATGAAGCCCAGCGCAGCCCCGAAGCCGGCCGCCTTCAGCAGCGAGCCGCCGGCGAGGTTCGGCCAGACGGCGAAGAAGGCGAGGCCACCGGCATAGACCACATAGAACGCGATGGCTGCCACGATCCGCGGCTGCGGCAGCAGCATGGAGCCCATCTGCGCCTCGTAGAAAGGACGCATCGTCCTGAGCCAGAGAAAGTCCAGCGGCAGAAGAATGGCGGCAGTGACCGCGGCCGAAATCAGGAACATGCGCATGGGTTCATCCTGTCTTGCGATGAGGGAAAATGCATTTGCCGCGAAGCTCACGTCGCAGGCCAACGAAAAACGGATGGCATTGCTGCCATCCGCTGTCTGTGCGCCAAGGCGTCACTGTCAGGCCTGACTGCATCAGGCCTTGTCGATGACCTTCTTGACCGCATCCTTGGCGTCGCCAACGGCCTGCTGGACCTCGCCCTTGCGCTCCTGCACGACGCCGTCAACTTCCATCTGCTTGTCGCCGATGGCCTTGCCGAGCGCCTGCTTGGCGTTGCCGGTGGCCTCGTTGGCCGCGCCTTTGATCTTGTCGGTGATGCTGCTCATGGTGCTCTCCTGTTGCATGTGGGCGTGATCGCGAGGGCGATCTGCTGCCCTGCCGGAAACAACGCCCACCGGGGAAAATTGTTCCCGGCGGGATCAGATTTTCGCGAGGTCAGATTTTCCTCAGGCCGCGCGCTGCACGAACCGGAGCACGTAGAGCAGGATCACGGCGCCTGCGGTCGCACCCAGGATGGCCCCCAGCATGCCGCCTGGCGCGCCGACAAAGAATGTGCCGAACAGCCAGCCGCCGACGACGGAGCCGAGGATGCCGATCACGATGTTGCCGACCAGGCCATAGCCGTAGCCCTTGACGATCTGGCCTGCGAGCCAGCCAGCGACTGCGCCGATGACGAGCCAGACGAGAAGTGTTTCGATGGACATTGTTGCCTCCAGATTTGATGTCGATCTGCTGGAAACGCAGCTGGCGAACAAAGGTTCCCTTGTTGCCATGAAGAGGCTTGTGCGCGCGTTCGGAAGGCGCGTGCGGGATGGTGCTCGCATGCCTCTCGCAACCGGAACTTTTCTGCCGCTGCCCCGTTGATGTGATGGCGTCGGCTCATGCCGGCCCGCCGGCATGCTGGCGCCCGCCCTGTTCAAATCGCGGCTGCGGGCCGGCTGCCGGGCATTCCAATGCTGCCCGACACATCCAAGAAAACCAGGATTCCAGCCATGAAAATCAAGACCCTGCGCGAGATGTTCGTGCACACGCTGAAGGACATCCACTACGCCGAAACCAAGGTTCTCAAGGCGCTGCCGAAGATGATCGAGGCCGCGCAGAATGAAGAACTCAAGAAGGCGCTGACCGAACATGTCGGCGAGACCGAAGGCCAGATCACACGCCTGAAGCAGGTGTTTGCACTGCTCGAAATGATGCCCACCGCCGTCGAATGCGCGGCCATTGACGGCATTCTGAAGGAAGCTTCGGAAATGCTCGATGACACACAGGGCACGGCCATGAGCGACATCGGCGTCGTCTCTTCCGGGCAGGCGGTCGAGCATTACGAGATGGTGCGTTATCGCAGCCTTGTCATGTGGTCGGGCGCGCTTGGCCTCGATGGGGCAACCGGACTTCTGCAGCAGAGCCTCGATGAGGAGACTGCCGCGGACAAGAAGTTGCTGGCCTTTGGCGTCTACGAGCAGAAGGCGGCAAGCGACGAGACCGTCATCGCCTGACCCTGTCCAGGCATCGAACCTGACCAGCACATGGAACAATCCGGCCATCGCGGGGTTGTTTCAGGACATTCCGAATTCTGGCCGCAACAGGACCAGCCTTTTCAACGTCTGAACCCAAGGAGAGCACCATGAACCTGAGCATGAGCAGAAAACGCGCCGTCGAGACCGCAGAAGCCGTCAAGGACGATGTGGTTGGCCGCGTGAAAGGCAAGGTCGAGGCCCTGGAGCGCGACGCTTCCGACATGGCTCACGATGCCGGGCGCGCCGCCTCCGACATGGCCCATGATGTCCGGCGCAGCGCTTCCGACATGGCCCATGATGCCGGGCGCGCCGCCTCCGACATGGCCGAGACTGTCTCGACCAGGCTGAAGACCGTCGGCGTTGACACCGATGTGATGGTCAATGTCGCCAAGGACCAGGCCTCGGAACTGCAGCGCATTCTGGGTGACGAGCTGAAAAACCACCCGTTCCGCGCACTGGGCGTGGCGGCAGCGGTTGGCATTTTTGTCGGCCTGATGACGTCACGGTGAGGCCATGCTGAAGGGGCTGTCTTTCCTCGCTGCCACCGAAATCGGGCGGGCCGTCTCGCGCAACATGCGCGCCGCGATCTACTTTGCCATCGGTGGCCTGCTGGCCGTGCTCGGCCTGGCGTTCCTGCTTCAGGCCAGCCACAGCTGGCTGGCGCAGCACCTGACCCAGATCGAGGCCTCGCTTGTCGTGGCGGCCACGCTTTTGTCCATCGCAGGCATCCTGATGCTGGTTGGCGCCTCGGTCAGGAAACGCAGATCCGGCGCGACAAGCCTGACCTCGACGGCGGTCGCGATGGCCCCGTTCGCGGCAGGTCTGGTCGGGCGGCGCAGCGGGGTCAGCGCGCTGATCCTGGCTGGCGTGGTGCTGCTGGGTGCCCTGGCCGGTCGCCAGGCTGGCCAGCGCTGACGGGTAAATCAATGCTGCCGAGCTTGGCGACATCAGTGGCGCATTTTTAGTCAATAAAGAGTCCCGGCAGCAATGCCGGGGCTTTTTCATGTCCGGGCGGCGCCAAAACGAGTGTTCACCAAACTGTCTTTTGACATTTCACTTCGTTCATGGCTCGTTAAAGAGGGGTTTATTGCATGAGATGCGCGATCTTGCGCATTTCCACGACAGCTGGTGCCCGATTGAATCTTGTCAGCCAAACTGCCGCTCTTGGACCATCCGGCGCTCTTGGACAGCTGGCTGTCGGCAGCGAGGCCGTGATGCGCAATGATGCGGCAGCCACGACGTCTGCATCTGCGCAGCCTCGGCCACAACCGACCCGCACCATCAGTGTCGGCACGCTGCTGATGCTCTTCGTGTTGCTGATCGTGCTGCCGGCCTGGGGCTTTGCGGCCTATGTCGCAACGAAATATGCGCTGGCCGAG
>JANMMX010000251.1:0-4386 GCA_031373605.1 Allobosea sp.
TTGCGCGCAAGCTAGCCGGAATCAGCGGCGATGCGCTGCACGACCCTGACGGCACGCCGCATTATCCCGGCACGTGCCGTGGGTTGCCTGCAGACGTCGTGGCCGCTCGTGTGGCAGCGGGTGAGAAACCATCCCTGCGGCTTGATATGGCCAAAGCACTTGAAGCGGCTGGCATTCAGGCTTGTCCATTGAGCTGGCGGGAAATAGAGTCTCCGTGCGGTGATCTCTTTCGAGACGAGCCGGCGCAGCCGGAAGCCTGGGGAGATGTCATTCTTGGCCGCAGCATTGTCCCAACCAGCTATCACCTGTCAGTCGTGCTGGATGATGCAGCGCAAGGAGTCACGCATGTCGTGCGTGGCATGGACCTGTTCCATGCGACCGGCCTGCACCGCCTGTTGCAGGTTCTGCTGGGGTTGCCAGCGCCCGTCTACCACCACCACCGGCTGATCCTCGACGATGACGGGCGGAAACTGTCGAAATCGCAAGGGTCACTGTCTTTGAAGTCGCTGCGTGCGGAAGGCGCCACACAGGCCGATATTCTGCGGATGATCGGTCTGGAGTGAGCGTTTACTGGACGCCAAGCACGGTCAGCCAACCCACCAATGTCAGCAGGGACAGGGCCGTCGACAAGGCGATGGCAGCCGATGCGTCGGCCTGACCCTGTTTGTAGCGCTCGGCAAAGAGATAGGCATTGATGCCACAGGGGCAGGCGGCAAAAAGCACGGCGACCCCGGCCCAGGCAGGCGGCATCGCAAAGACCTTGAAGGCCAGCACATAGACAATGAGCGGGTGCAGCCCGAGCTTCAGCCCGGTTAGCACGCCGGGAAGGGCAATGCCTGATGCAAGCCCGTAGCGTCTCAGCGCCATGCCAAGACTGACCAGCGCGCAAGGCACGGCTGAAGCTGCCAGCCCGTCGATCACGGTCCAGCCCACGGCTGGCACATGCGCGACAAAAGGCCGGATGAGGGACCCCAGCAGAATGCCGACAATGATCGGATGGGTGACCAGCTTGCGCAGCAGGGCAACCGGCGAGGTGCCCCGGCCTTCGGCCAGCACGGTGGCGGCTGTCATGGTGATCGGCAGGTGGACGGCCAGAAGCAGCGTCAGCGGCACGGCGGCCGCATCACCATAGGCTTTCAGAATCATCGGAATGCCGACAAGCACCGTGTTGGATTGCGCGGCAGCAAAGCCTGAAACGACCAGTTCCGGCCCCTTTCGTCCAAACACCCGGCCAGAGACCAGCATGGCCAGCAGCCAGACAACGGCGACTCCGGTGAAATACGAGATCCAGTAACCCCAGGGCTGCACATCCGGCAGTTCGGCGCGCGCCAGCGTCCTGAAAAGCAGGAAGGGGATGGCCAGGACAAAGACATAGTCCGAGAGGCCGGCTTCGGTTTTCTCGCTGACGAGTTTGGCCCAGCGCGCGAAATAGCCAACGCCGATCAGACCGAAAACCGGCAGGACGACGGCAAGGGAAGCCAGCATGCCGCTCAAGGCCGCTGCTGCGCGATTCTTGTTCCGCCTGCCTTGACGATCAGACCATCGATCTCGTCGCGCTGGCGCTTGAACTCGGCCAGAACCCGGCCTTCGAGCTCGCGTCCGCGCGGCACCTTGATCTTCATCGGATTGACGAAGTTGCCGTTGACCATGACTTCATAGTGCAGATGCGGGCCGGTCGAGAGGCCGGACGAGCCGATATAGCCGATGATCTGGCCCTGGCGGACCTTGGTGCCCGGCTGGATGTTGCGGCCGAAATTCGACATGTGGGAATAGGTGGTGACATAGCCGTTGGCATGCTGGATCTCGACACGGCGACCGTAGCCTGAGTCCCAGCCCGCACTGGTGACAGTGCCGTTGCCCGAAGAGAGAATAGGTTCGCCGATGCGGCCATTCGCCCAGTCCACACCGGTGTGCATCTTGGAATAGCGCAGGATGGGGTGGAAGCGCATGCCGAAGCCTGATCGCATCTCGGCGTTCACCACCGGCTTGCGCAGCAGGAACTTCTTCAGCGATTGGCCATTCTCGTCAAAATAATCGATCAGGCCATCATCGGGGGCATGGAAACGGTACACGGTGCGCACCTCGCCGCCGACCGACAGCGTGGCAGCCAGAACCTCGGTCTTGCTGCCTTCGCCCTCGTCCTCATCGGTGTAGATCACCTGCAGGTTGTCGCCGCCGCTGACGCGCCGCTGGAAGTCGAGATCATAAGAGAAGATGCGCACCATGTCGTCGATCAGCGCGCGCGGCATGTCATGTTTCAGGGCCGTCTCGTAGAGACTTTCATAAAGACGCGCGCCTGTGCCTTCGCTCTCGCTCTCTTCGCCCTCATCTTCCTCGTCACTCGCCGCTTTTGCTTTCTTCGGCTGCTCCTCGGAACGAGGTGGCGCAACGCCGACGAAATTGCCCCTGTCTGTAATCGCTGCCATCTGGTCGATGACACCTTCTGCCAGAAGCGAGACGCGCACGACCTGCTTGGCGTCTCCCGCCCTGGGGCCCGGCGCCAGCATGACCTGAAGCACCTGGCCCTCGGGCAAGGCATTGACCTTGGCCTTTCCACCCAGTGCCGTGATGATCGAGCGGATCTGCTCCGGTGTTGCGGTGGCTGTGCGCAGGACCTGCTCGATCGACTCGCCACGCTTGATGACGAGCGTGCGCTCCTCGATGGTGGGTTCGCGCGTCGCAGCCAGCGGTGTCTTGGGCGCCAGCGTCACGTTTTCCGGAACGACGCGCACTTCAATGCCGGAAAAGCGCGTGTCTGTTGCAGGCGCGTAGGCCAGTGGGCCCAGGTTCTTTTCATCGGTGGTGCGCAAGGTGCGGCTCAGCATCAATTGCGGTGGAATGGCGAGAGGCGCACGGCGGCCTGCAGCGGCGATGTTGTTCCGCTCCTCTTCCATCTGTGCCACGACCTCGGAATCAGAGAGGCCGACTGTTGTCTCTTCCAGCTGCAAGCCAAGAAGGTCGCGCTTGACGATCGACAGATCGACATCGGGCAGATCAGTGCCGTTTTCAGCATAGCGCTCGCCTGTAGGTGCGCCTTCGGCAAAGAGCTTGAGAGGATTGAAGGGCGGAATGTCCGTGGCATAGACGCCGCTGGTCAATGACAGGGAGGCTGCAAGCCGGATGAACGGGCGCACCTTGACGGTTTCACGATCGCCGCTGCGCTGTGACATGGGGGCCCGCACAACCTGACGGGCTGAAGCTGTCGGCTTTTCTGCCACGAGCTTGTCGCCCTTGCGGGTGCTGGCCGAGCTGCCAATGGTTTCTGCCGGCGTTGCGCGCTCCGGCCGTTCGGCAAAGCTCGTGTCGCCCTGCACTGATATATATATGGCGCCACCCAGAAGTGCCGCGCCGCAAGACCCGACAAGGGTGCAGGCTGCGAGCCAGCGCAGAGAGACGCCCCGCCGATCTGTTGACGGATGATCCTCCCCAGACAGGTTGATCGGAGGTTCTGTGCCAAGATCCATCGTCGGCGCAGACTTGTGCTCCGGATGCGCTGGGTGAGGAAAGGAACCGGGATAGGCGTTCATGCAATCACTTCGGTTTGGCCATGATGACCATTGATGCTCTGCCCATATCAAGTTCCGCACGATTTGGCGATTGTTGGGCCAAATCGCCATCTAAGGGTGTCGCAATATAAGCCGGCGAGCATTCTCGCCTTCTGTGATTTCAGCCAAAAACGCCAAATCTACGGCAAAATGCAGCAATTGGAGGCCAGATTGACCGGCTGGGGATGGGGGCCGAGAAAGAAAACGACGGAATTTCATAAAAATGCAAAATCGTTGTTGACAGGGGAAATGGCCCCCGTCTATATACGCCTCACAAAGACGGCGGCGCCAACGGCGACTGCCTCTTGAGCCTCTCTAGAAACGCTGGGTGTTTATCCCGAGACAATCGGGACTTAACTCTGTGTTTGTGTGAAGCCACGCTGTTTGAAAATTGAAGACAGAAAGAGAAACGTAGACGGCGATGTCCTTGCGGATTGATCGTAAGATCAGTCAAAATGACTTCGGCGGTTTACGTTTCAGAGCTCACTATTTGAATTACGCAAGTAATTCGATGTGAACTCCGTCAAATACGTAGACTAGCCGGTTTCAACTCATCAAATCTGAGAGTTTGATCCTGGCTCAGAGCGAACGCTGGCGGCAGGCTTAACACATGCAAGTCGAACGGGTGTAGCAATACACTAGTGGCAGACGGGTGAGTAACACGTGGGAACGTACCCTTCGGTTCGGAATAATACAGGGAAACTTGTACTAATACCGGATACGTCCGAGAGGAGAAAGATTTATCGCCGATGGATCGGCCCGCGTCTGATTAGCTAGTTGGTGAGGTAATGGCTCACCAAGGCGACGATCAGTAGCTGGTCTGAGAGGATGATCAGCCACA
>JANMMX010000296.1:0-2611 GCA_031373605.1 Allobosea sp.
TCTGGACAAGCTGGTCGCGCATTGTACGGTTTGAGGTCAGGCCAGTGAGGCTTCGCCCACGGAAGCACGGCAGCGCGAGTCTCGGGATGCCTTGAAGTTGACCGGCAAAGCGCTTCAGCGACCAGGCTTTCTCCATGCTCAAGCTGCCAACGGAACATGATCATTGCCGGCCAGGCTGGGGTAGATCCGGCTCACGGACCACTTACTTTAGCGTGCTCCTTCAGCCGGAACGTGCGCCTTCAGCCAGACTTGCGACCCTGGCCGCACCAAGCCGGATCGTCGCGTCGAGCAGCAACGCCAAAGTCACGGCATTCAGCACATGCCAGAGAAAATGCGTGCCGAGCGGCAGCAGGTTGCAGACGCTCAGGTCGAGCTGCCGCAGTGTCAGGGAGACCGCGAAGACGGCGGCAGCTGTCAGCAAGGTCAAGCCGGCTTCCCGGCGCGGCGATGGCAAACCTGCGACTGCGCGGGCACCCAGGGCCAGCATCGCCACCAGACCGGTGCCATAGCCGAGAGCGGCGCCCGCGCCTTCGCCAAGCCCGAGGGCCGGCGCAAGGCGCGGGGCCAGAAGGCCGCAGGCCAGAAACGCGGCCGTGCCCGCTGCGACCCCTGCAAGCGGCCATTGCAGGAGGCGGCGCAGCATGATGACGAACATGCCGAGCATGAACAGCTGGATCGGAATGACATCGGCCAGCAATGACCAGCGATTGGCGAAGGTGTGGAACAGGAAAGAGCCGATGCCGATAGCCGCGACAAGGACAATCAGCGCCAGTGCTGGTCTGTCCTGGCCGCCGGCCCGCGACCATTTTCGCCACGCAAAGACTGCCGCGACCAGAAAGGCGGCATTGCTGACGGCATTGACAGGTTCGGACCAGAAGGCTGGACCGGTCCGCTCGCAATAGATGTCGATGGGTTGATGCCAGTCCATGCCGGGGCTACCCGTGTTCCAGAGCGCCATCCAGATCGAAACAGGCAACAGCCTGATGACATACCTTCCGCCATTCGACGCAGGATGCAGAGTTGTCAGCCGCCGGTGAGCACGCTTTCTATCTCGCGATAGCCACGGCTACGGGCGTGGTCGAGGGGTGTGCGGGCGCTGCGGTCGGCGAGGTCGCGGCGGGCACCAGCCTTGACCAGATAGCGCGTGGTGTCGACATGGCGCCTGCCGCCATTGCCGAGGATGACCGCCTCGATCAGGGCGGTCCAGCCGAGATTGTTGATGTGGTCGAGCGGGGCGCCGGCTGCGATCAACTCGCGCACCACCTCCTCATGGCCAAGATGCGCCGCAGCGATGAGCGCGGTGCCCTGGTAGGGGCTGGTAATCGCCCTGGCGTCGCCGCCAATCGCAATGGCAACCTTCATGGTGGCGAGGTCATCGGCGACGGCGGCGATGGTGATGCAGTCATAATGCTGGCTGTCGAGGGCCTTGGGGTCGGCATTGCCCGCAGCCAGAGCTCGCATCGCCTCGTGGTGTCGTGCAAAGGCCGCCACATGAAGCGGTGTGCGACCATTGCCATCGCGTCCGTCCGGGTTTGACCCGGCTGTGATCAGACGCATTATCTCTGCTGCATCGCCGCGATGGGCCGCCAGATGCAAGCCCTGATAGGCAGAGACTTCGGAAGGTGAGGGCGGCGTTTGCGCGGCCGATGGTTTGCCCATCGCAAGAGCCAGAATGAGGCCCAGACCAATATGGCGGCGGTTCAGCATGGGACTCGCCCTCTTTTTACCATGGCCCGGATCTGGCTGCTTAAAACGCCTTGAATGTGATGATCGTGTGCGTGTCGGCAATCTCGGGGATCGTCTGCACCTTCTGCGCCACGAAATGGCCGATATCGACTTCACGCGCGATGTGAAACTTCGCCAGGATGTCGTAGTTGCCAGCAGTGGAGTAGATCTCTGACGCGATCTCGCGGTCAGCCAGCTCGCTTGCCACCTCGTAGGTCTTGCCCAGCTTGCATTTGATCTCGACAAAAAACGTCTGCATTGCGCCGCTCCTCAGCTTGCATCCATGGGATAGCGCGTTTGGTGCGCGGATCAAGCGCCGATGTCAGGCACCCGCCAGCTCAGCGAGCCGTCTTGTCATGGCGCCGCCTGAATCCGTCAGGCCATGCACCACGGTGAAATGGTTCGCGCCAGCGATCTCCTCATAGCGTGTGCGCACGCCCTCCAGCCCCCAGACATCGACGATGCGGCGGCTTTGCTTGAGGTATTCCTCGCTTTCGTCGCTGCCAACAACCGCGTCCATCACAAGCCCTGCGGGCGCCGGCCAGAAGAACGGGCTCTGCCGCTCCGACTCTTCGAATCCGAGTTTCAGGGCGTTGTTGATGCTGGTTTCCGTCAGCGGCTTGAGGTTGTAGAGGCCCGAAATGCCATAGGCGGCGCGCACCAGTTGTGGCGGCAGGTCGGGCGCGATGGCAGGCCAGTCT
This sequence comes from Allobosea sp., assembly GCA_031373605.1. Taxonomy (GTDB): domain Bacteria; phylum Pseudomonadota; class Alphaproteobacteria; order Rhizobiales; family Beijerinckiaceae; genus Allobosea. The sequence continues at coordinate 2,427 of JANMMX010000296.1, forward strand.
GTTGCCAGAAGGCAAGCGGCAAGATGGCCGCCCGCCGAATGCCCGGCGGCGACGATGGGCACATGGTAGCGCCGCCACAGCTCGGCCGCACAAAGCCGCATCTGGCTGATGATCTGCTCTATGGTCACAGCAGGGCAAAGGTCATAACCTGCCACGGCCACCGGCACGCCCAGCCCGTTCAGGCC
>JANMMX010000325.1:0-6360 GCA_031373605.1 Allobosea sp.
GCCGCCGCTGCTGCCGCCGCGCAACTGATCTGGATCAGCCAGACGCATGCCGCCCGCGGGCGCGTGATGCAGGATGTCGCTCGCGCCATCCGGGCGCATGTCGAACCGCTGGCACGGCTGGAAGCCGTCTCTGCCGGAAAGCCGATCCGCGATTGCCGGGGCGAGGTCACCAAGGTGGCCGAGATGTTCGAGCATTATGCGGGCTGGGCAGACAAGATTTATGGCCATGTCATCCCCGTGCCATCGAGCCATCTCAACTACACACGGCGCGAGCCTGTCGGCGTCGTGCTGCAAATCACGCCCTGGAATGCGCCGCTCTTCACTTGCGGCTGGCAAATTGCGCCTGCGCTCGCTGCTGGCAATGGCGTGGTGCTCAAGCCTTCGGAGTTGACCCCGCTGACATCTGTCGCGCTGGTGCGGCTGGCCGAGCAGGCGGGCCTGCCTGTGGGGCTCGTCAATGTGCTGGCAGGCCTCGGGCCAACGACCGCGCAGGCCGCGCTTCAGCACCCTGCCGTGCGCAAGATCGTGTTCGTCGGCTCGGCTGCAACCGGCGCACGCATTGCGGCGGCGGCAGCGGCGCTGGTGAAGCCCTGCCTGCTGGAACTCGGCGGCAAGTCGGCCAACATTGTCTTCGAGGATGCTGATCTGGAGCGTGCCAGCATCGGCGCGCAATCGGCGATCTTTTCAGGCGCAGGCCAGAGCTGCGTCGCCGGTTCGCGGCTGCTCGTCCAGCGCAGCATTCATGACCGCTTTGTTGCGATGCTGAAGGCTGGCGCCGCCCGCTTGAAGCTGGGCGACCCGCTGGATGCCACAACCGAGATCGGCCCGATCTGCCACGTGGCGCAGCAGCGCCGCGTGCTGGCGATGATCGCCAGCGGCATCAGCGAGGGCGCAACGCTGGCGCTGGGCTCGGATGGTGATGTCGCCAGCACGACCGGCGGCTTCGTGCCGCCGACCATCCTCACACATGTCAACAACGACATGGCCATCGCACGCGAGGAAATCTTCGGGCCGGTGGTCGTTGTTATCCCTTTTGATACCGAGGCGGATGCCATCCGCATCGCCAATGACAGTGCTTATGGGCTGGCGGGCGCGGTCTGGACGCGCGATGTGGGCCGCGCGCATCGCGTGGCAGCCCAGGTGCGCGCCGGCACCTTCTGGATCAACGCCTACAAGACAATCAATGTCGCCTCCCCCTTCGGCGGCTCAGGCATGAGTGGCTATGGCCGCTCCAGCGGGCTGGAAGGCTTGCTGGAATACACCCATGTCAAAAGCATCTGGGTGGAAACGGCGGAAGAGCCGGTGGCGCCGTTTGGCTATGGGGTGGGGTGAGTCAAATGCCAAGCTACATCGCCCTGATCCGTGAAGATGAGGAAGACGGGTTCACCGTGTCCTTTCCCGACGTCGAAGGCGTATTCACCGCAGGTGACAGCATTGAAGAGGCCGTCGAACAGGCGCAGGACCTGCTCGAATTTGCGGCCGAGAGCTGGCTGGAAGACACAGGCCAACCCTTCCCGAGCCCGCGCACGCTGGAAGAGATTCAGGCGGATGCAGCCTTCATGGCGACGGTTGGAGATGGCGTGCTTGTGCCGGTTTCTTTTGATGATCCGGCTTTGGGTGACGCGAAGCATTAGAGCCGTGACACCTGCGCTTTGGTCTCCCCCTTTTGGCGGTTCGAGCGAAAACAGTTTTGGCCGCGCAAGCGGATTTGAAGATTTGCTCGAATACACCCAGTTGAAGGGCGGCTGGGTGGAGACGGCGGAGGAGCTGTAGCGCCGTTTGGGTATGGTTTTGCGTGAGGACGGTTGTTTGGATGTGGACAAGGACAAACGGCAAAAGACCCAAGTCTTGCGCAGCTTCGATTGCGACCTCTATCGCTGATTGCATGTGAGGCCAAAAACGGAACACCACGTGCTGAAAAACAGTCGCGACATCTACCGCAAACTCGAGAAAGACGGCTGGGTTGTGAGCAGCGTTGGCGGCTCGCATCACGTCTTCAAAAAGCCCGGCATGCGTGACAACATCAGTCTTCCGCATCCGAAAAAGGATTTGCCGCCCGGAACAGTGCGCGGCATATACAAGACTGCCGGGTGGCCGAAGGACTGAGACTGACAAATGCCGCATTATGTCGCCATCATCGAGGACGCGGGACCGGACCACGCCATTGGCGTCTGGTTTCCGGATCTTCCTGGCTGTTTCTCGGCTGGTGACACGGTCGATGAAGCGTTCGAGAATGCGCGCGAGGCCGTGGCTCTCTGGGTTGATGCCCGGATCGAAGACGGGCAGCCGGTGCCGCAACCCCGGACGCTCAGCGAAATCAAGGCCGACCCTGCTTCCGCAGATGATCTTGCCAACCACATGATTGCTCTGGTGCCTGGCCCGGCGCAGTTTGCCAGCGCTGCCGAATAAGCATCCCGTGACACCTGCGCTCCCGCCTGCTAACTCGCTGCACCATGCGTGAAGGCCTCCTCCCATCGACTGTCGCCACCGTGCTTGAGCTGGCCACCACCGGCCACAAGGCGCGTGCCTTGACCGAGTTGCTTGGCGAGGTTTTTGACCCGACCGAGACGGCCATCTCCGCCTTCGAGATCGACGACACGGCGGCGACCATGTCGCTCGACACGCCCTGGAAGGTCGAAATCTGGTTTGCCACCCATCCGCCCGAAGACGCGGTGCGCGACATGCTGCGCGGCATTGTGGGTGATGCCATTGATGTGGCCCAGTTTCGCCAGCTCAGCCAGAAGGATTGGGTGTCCGCCAGCCTTGACGGGCTCAAGCCCGTGCGGGCGGGCCGCGTGCTCATTCATGGCTCGCATGATCGCGCGGCGGTGCGGACCAACGATGTGGCCATCGAGATCGAGGCAGCACTTGCCTTCGGCACAGGCCATCACGGCACGACGGCTGGCTGCCTGCTGGCGATCGATGCCGAGCTGAAGAAGCGGCGTCCCCGTCATGCGCTGGATGTCGGCACCGGCACCGGCATTCTGGCACTCGCGCTTGCCAAGCAGACCAGGCGCCCGGTTGTGGCGGGCGATATTGACGGCATCGCGGTGGATGTGGCGCGCGGCAATGCCCGCTCGAATGCCGCGCCGAACGCGCTGACGCTCTATGTCGCGCCCGGCGTGCAGCATGCACTCGCCAACAGATCACGTCATTTCGATCTGGTGCTGGCCAACATTCTGGCGCGCCCGCTGATGCGGCTGTCGGCCTCCATCGCGCGCGTGCTGGCACCGGGCGGCACGCTCATCCTGTCAGGCCTGCTGATGATGGATGTGCCCGGCGTGCTGGCTGCCTACCGGATGCAGGGGCTAAGCTTGAGCTACCGTTCGGAGCGCGAGGGCTGGGCCACGCTTGTGCTGAAGCGCGGTGGCGCGGCGGCGCGGCCCAAGCAATCGTCCTGAGACACGCCGAGCAGACACAAAAAATCCCGGGCAACAGATGCACCCGGGATTGATGTCATTGCGCTTGATGTCAGAAGCCGAGCGGGCCGTACTTGGCTTCGGTTTCCTTCTGCAGCGTGCGGGCATCATGCCACACAGCCACCGCAAAGCGGAAATTTTCAGCAACGGATTCAGCAACATACTTGATGATCGCGATCATAGTGGTCTCCTTTTCATGAAATGACAAACCGGGGCGGCACTCAGGAATGGCGCTCAAATGTCTGGGAACTGCGCACGGCAATCTTGCCGGCCTCCAGCTCCTCGCGGAACCGGGAGTGGCGGTTGAGCTCGATCTGGACACTGCGCATGCGGCTTTCGATCATCGCATTCATCAGGCGCGTCCAGAATGAGGCCTTGGTGCTTGTCTCGTCTGCAGTCTTGGTAACGTCTGTGGTGCTGGTCGAAAACGCGTGACCGGCAGTGTCGGCATTCAATGCATAAGCCATGGTCGATCTCCTTTCATGGATGACAGGGCTGACCGCTTCCTCGGTAATCTTCTTAGACGAAAGGTGGGGTCATCTCGCAGTTGCGAGAAGGTCCGCTGGCGCGTTTTCGATATGCGTTCAACGCATGATAAATGTCATGTTTTGTTTACTGCGTGCAATTTTGCATATCAAAGCAGCATTGTGCCTGCTTGCTGCGCATGACCCGCCCTCGTGATTTCGCTGGCCTTTGCCGCAAAAGTCGCCACGATCAGGCATCGCGTTTGCGAATGCATGCTTGAAACCCTGCCAAACAAAGGCCAATTCCGTGACCAGCCCTTTGCCCAGAACCCGCTTCCAGTCTTTCACAGATCGTGACATGCGCCCGCAGGTCTCTGGTCGCATCGCAGCACTTCGCCAGGAGCTTGTCCGTCAGCAGCTCGACGGCTTTGTGGTGCCGCGCGCTGACGAGCATCAGGGCGAATATGTGCCGCGCCATGCCGAGCGGCTGGCCTGGCTGACGGGCTTCACAGGCTCTGCGGGCTCCGCCTGCGTGCTGGCAGACAAGGCTGCGCTGATTGTCGATGGCCGCTACACGATCCAGTCGCATGCGCAGACCGATCTAGCCATTGTCACGCCTGTGAAGATGGAAGAGACGCCGCTAAACACCTGGATCGCGGCAAACCTGCCAAAAGGCGCCATTCTGGGCTATGACCCTTGGCTGCAAACAACCGATGGCGTGCGCCAGCTTGAGAGCGCGGTGAAAACAGCTGGCGGCAGCTTGAAGGCGGTAACCAGCAACCCGGTCGATGCCATCTGGTCGGATCGTCCCAAGCCGCCATCTGCGCCGGTCACGCTCTATCCCGAGGCGCTGGCAGGCGAGAGTTCGACATCAAAGCTCGCGCGCATTGCGAATGCGCTGAAAGAAGCGCGCTGCGATGCGCTGGTCATATCTGACCCGCATGCACTCGCCTGGACCTTCAACATCCGAGGCGGCGATGTGGCCCACACGCCATTGCCACTCGGCTATGCTGTCATCACCAGCGAGGGCCCGCCCAAGCTGCTGCTGGACAATGCGAAGCTCTCGGCAGAAGTGCGCGCGACGCTTGCGCCACTGGCCAACATTGTCGAACCCTCGGACCTGATGGCCGTGCTGGGCGCTCTGGGGCAATCGGGTGCAAAGGTGCGCATTGATGCTGCTTCCGGCGCCAGTGCCCTGGGCAGACAGATCGAAGCCACCGGCGGCAGCGTGGATGCCGGGCCTGACCCCACCGCGCTGATGAAGGCGCGCAAGAACGCTGTCGAGCTGACTGGCGCACGCGCGGCCCATCTGCGCGATGGCGCGGCCACGGTGCGCTTTCTGAGCTGGCTTGCGGTTGAAGCACCCAAAGGGCTGTTGACAGAGGTGGATGCTGTCGGGGCGCTGGAGCAGGAGCGGATCGCGACAGGCCTGCTCAAGGAAATCTCCTTCGGCTCGATTTCAGCCGCAGGGCCCAATGCCGCCCTGCCGCATTACCGGGTGTCCTCCGCCTCCAACCGGCGCATCGAACAGGGCATCTACCTGATCGATTCCGGCGGCCAGTATGAGGATGGCACCACCGACATCACGCGCACATTGGCCATCGGCACACCGACGCCCGAGATGACTGACCGCAACACCCGCGTGCTGAAGGGGCACATTGCCATATCGCGCGCGGTTTTCCCCAAGGGTGTCTCGGGCGCGCAGCTTGATTCGCTGGCGCGCGTGCCGCTGTGGGAAGCCGGGCTCGATTTTGACCACGGCACCGGCCATGGCGTCGGCAGCTACCTCTCGGTGCATGAGGGGCCGCAGCGCATCGCCAAGACGGGCACCACGCCGCTGGAGCCGGGCATGATTCTCTCGAACGAGCCCGGCTACTACAAACCGGACGCCTATGGCATCCGCATCGAGAACCTGATCGTGGTCGAGCCGCGCAAGATCGTTGGTGCCGAGCGCGAGATGTTTGGCTTCGAGACCATCACCTGGTGCCCCTATGACCGGGCTCTGATCGACAAGGCCCTGCTCACGACAGACGAAATCGCCTGGGTGGATGGCTACCATGCAACCGTTCTGGCCAAGATCGGCCCGCTGGTCGAAGGCGACGCGATGGTGTGGCTGACGCAGGCCTGCCAGCCGCTCTGAACAGGAGGATGGCGCGCCCTATTTCGGCCCCAGCGCTGCCAGAATGCGCGCCCAGGAGCGGGCACCTTTCTGGAAGGACGAGAGCTCGTATTTCTCGTTGGGCGAATGCACGCGGTCATCATCGAGTCCGAAGCCGACCAGCAGCGTGTCCAGCCCCAGCATGCGCTTGAAATCGCCCACAATCGGGATCGAGCCGCCGGAGCCTGCCATCACGCAGGTCTCGCCCCATTCCTGCGTCAGCGCCTCGCGTGTGGCGTTCAGCGCGGTTGAGTCCCATGGCAGCTGAATGGCGCGCGAGCCCTTGTAGCCGATGAACTCGACCGAGCAGTCCTCCGGC
>JANMMX010000353.1:0-7950 GCA_031373605.1 Allobosea sp.
GCTCGACCATCACCAGCGTCTCGGCGATCTGCATGCGGGTCATGATGTAGCCGGTGTCGGACGGCTCGTTGGAGGTGTACTCCCACGGAGCCGCCACGCGCAGCACGCCGGGCTCGGCATGGACCGCCGTTTGCATGCCCAAAAAGCAGGTGGCGAGGGCTGCGCTCAGGAAAAGGCGGCGCGGAACGGACAGGTGAAGTGGCATGAAGCTCTCGTGACTTGTTATGACAGAACATCTAAAATGTTACACTATAACATTACCCGACGAGTCAACCGTGAAATGAAGAATGCATGATTCCACGGCCACCGACATTTGGTTGGTGCCAGTGGCCAGTGCTTGGATCTCCGTCTGTTCCGACAGCGCCCGCGCGTCATCGGCCTCGATGCCGAGATAGCGGACGGTGCTTTCAAGCTTCGTGTGCACGAGCAGGAGCTGGCAGGCTCACAGATTGCCAGCGCGCTTGTCTGCCGCGCCGCCATGTCGCCTACATTCTGTCGATGTTGACACCGGACGGGCGGGGCATCGTTCCCTGGTTCAGGATTGTTGGGTTGGATGGAATCGCCTCGATCGTGAAGGTGACCGCGTTTGGCGTAAGTCAGCAGGAACTTCTCGCCCAAGAGAGCGTGATCACCGCGCCTGATGGGAAAATCCTCGACTTCGGCCAGGCGGAATTATGCATCGCTGATCTGGCGATTGATCTGCCGATGCAAACCCGACCGTCAGATACACCCGGACAGAAAAGCCGAAAACGAAAGCGAAACCAAAACAGCTATGACGCTGGCGAACCCGCGCGAAGCGGCTGTGCACCTGCAAACTGCGTCGGCACACGGTCTTCGGGATTCGGCAGGAAGCGGAAAAAAGTCAGCTCCTCTGATCTTGGGCAAAGCGCTCTTGGAGCGCTGTTTCCTGGACCAGTTTTGGCTTCGCCAGCAGCTTATCGCCTGACCTCGGTCTGACCATCAATCGCACAAAGCCGGGCCAGGTCATTTGTGGAGTGATCTTGGTGTGTGGCAGCGAGTGGGCGCGCAGGTAAGGGTCTTCTCGCCATGAGAGCATGGGCCGGTGCCATTCTCTCTCAATCCCAATTCATGAAAAGTTGCCCAATTCTCAGTCGGGAGTTTGGCCTGCGGTCTCACGACGCGTCCAGAACTCCACCGCCAGTACCGTCATCGTCGCAGCCAGAGGGCCGAGTATGAAGCCCGGCGCTCCAAACAGCAAAAGGCCGCCGATGATGGAAATGAACGCTGGAATGGTATGCAGTCGCAGACGGTTGCCAACGAATATCGGCCGCAGAATGTTGTCGATTCCGCCAACCACAATCCCGCCCCAGGCTGCAAGAATGAGAGCTCGCACCCAACTTCCATCCAATAAGAGCAGGAGTGCTGCAGGTATCCAGACGATAAAGGCCCCGAGGACCGGTATGATCGACAGGAGCCCCATCACCAAGCCCCACAACAGCGGCGTGGGAAGCCCGAGCACCCAGAACATGAGGCCCCCCAAGATGCCCTGAACTGCAGCGACGGCAAGTGTTCCATAAACTGTCGCGTGGACTGTTTCGGCCACCCGCCGCAGCAGTTGTTCAGACTCAGGTTTCGTCAGCGGGAGCCACGCCATGACGATAGTCTTGGCAGCCAGCCTGTCGCGCAGGCAGTAGAACAGAAGGTAGAAGGTGATGACCATCTCGACCGCTTGCAGCAGTGATCCTTTCACGAAAATCGCCCCGAGGTTGCTGAGCCAGGTCGCAATGGCAGACATCATCGACGGCAAATCGAACTGCCGGTCGATCCAGATCCCGAAGGGTGCAAGGGCAGGATGGCTGTCGAGAAGGGCCTGGAGTTCGCCGCTCTTGATCCGCGCCTGAAGCGACTGGATACCAAAAGTCGCTTCCGTGATGAGACGTTCGACGACAAAAGCCGCAGGCACAACCACGACGATGACCACGATAGCGGTCGAGAGCAAAGCCGTGATGTTTGGGTGCTTGAGGACCTTTTCAATCCTTTCATGAATCGGCGCGAAGAGGATCGCCAGCGTCAGCGCCCATGTGATTGCGCCAAGGAACGGCCAGGCGATAACAATACAGAGAAAGATGCCGGCAACGCTGGCGGCTGCCAGTGCCAAACGTCCGAAACGACTGCTGGGAGGTGATGGGGGTTCTGGTTTCATCGGTTCAACGCACAACCAGATCCAGCAGAAGCAACCCGATGCTGGTGACGAGGCCCGCAACGGGCACCCAACCCGGACACACGAAGACATGCGCGGGCGGAGCCGTTTCAAGGGACTTGATGCGGATCAGGGCGACATTGATGATTGCAAAGACAACGAGCGTGAAACGGGCAGTCAGGTCGGCCAGTCCGGCCAGCGGGACCGCAAGCGCCAGGGCCAGGATTGCCGCGATGCCGATGGCGGTGGCCAACAGTGGCGTGCCGGTTCTGGCGTTCAGGTGCATCAGGATCCGGGGAAGATTGCCCTGCGTCGCCAAACCGTAAAGCACCCGCGAAATCATGATGGCATGCACGATAACACCGTTCAGCGTCGCGATGACGGCAATCAGGCTCATGGTCATCAGCGGCAGCCCTGTCAGCCGCTCGAACACAAGCGCCAAGGGGGCGCTGGAGGTGGAAAGCTCATCAGGCGACACCGCCAAAACAGCGACCCAGACCACCAGCGCATAGATCAGCGCAGTCAAGCCAAGTGTCAGGAAAAGCGCCCATGGCAAAGTGCGCGATGGGTTCTTCATCTCCTCTGCGACATTGACGAGGTGTTCAAACCCGATGAAGGCAAACATCGCGATGAGCGTCGTTCCCGAAAGCCCGACCCATACAGCGATGTCACCCGATGCCGGCAGGATCTCTGGCAGACGGGTCACAACACCGCTGCCTGCCCAAAAGCCGGCCGCGATGATCAGCATCAGCCCGCCAAGCTCGATCAGGGTCATGATGCCGGCCAAGGTGACGGACTGGCGCGTCGAAAGACAGGCCACCAGCCCCATCGAGAGCACCACAAGCGTGATGATCGCCTCTGGTGGCAGATCAACAAACACACCGAGATAGCCCGCACTCCCGACGCTGATCGTTGCCGCCGAGATGGTTGCGGTCAGCACGACCAGCAGCCCCATTGTCAGGCTCAACCAGGGCCGGTTGAACGCTTTGTCGACATAAGCCGCCTCGCTGGCGCTGACCGGCATGCGCGTACCCAGCTCGGCGAATGACGCAGCGGAGAACGCCATGACGACTGCCGCGCCGATAAACGCAAGTGGGGCATGCATGCCGCTTCGTCCGGCTGCAACGCCGACCAGAACGTATATACCTGCGCCGATGGTGACGCCCAACCCATAGAGAACCGCAAGGGTCAGTGTCAGCGACTTGGTGAGCTTCTGCGGTGTGACCCTGGCAGCCTGTGTCTCGGTAAGCATCGACGACCTCCCGGGTTGACGAGCCATGGTTGGTTTCGCCGATTTCAGTTCATGACATCCATCAAATGAATGCGCGGCACCTCCACTCACTTGCGATGTTCAAAGCCTTTTTCTGGTGCCCACCCGGTGAATCCGGAACCAGCGATCCGGTTGTTGCAGCAGTCATCGCCATCAGCGAGCGTCTTGGTGCGGGAGAACGCACGGTCCATTCGATTGGCCATCAGGTAGTCGATCCGGCACGCGTAGGGAAAAACGCCGTCTTCGCCGATTGCTTTCACCGCCTGCAGCGCGCCGCATTGCGTCCAAGTGGTGCGATAGCCAACCTCGCTCGGCTCCTCGATGGCGAGCCACCGATCCATCGGATGTGCCGCGACCCAGCTGGCACCACGATGGCGCTGTCACCCTTCACTTTGTGCGCCGTGCCATCGATGACGATCTGGCCCTTGCCCTATTCGGCCCGGAAGAACTGATCGCGGCTCATGTGCGCTTCATAGCCAATCTCTTCGCCCGGCTTGAGCGACATCAGCACCAGTTGCCGGTGTTTGCACGTGTAGAGGACGTGACGAAGATCGTCATTGTCTTTCGCAAGCTCCACGATGCCATCAACGAAACGCTTCATAATTTTCTCCTTCTCGGATGTATTCGACCATTATAAGGAACGTCCCATGATGTTTTTGGTTCCCTAGGCATAGACCTTAAACCAAAGATCGACGTTTAGTACTTGATCGAGGATTTGAGAGGGATCGGAATCTACTCAGATCTGCGATTTGAGTTTGTTTCAGCATCCGTTTGATGATCTGGATCAAAGCGTCAAATAGCAGTCAGCGTTACGCTGCGGGAATCCTCCCTTGCAGATGTCTTGGAGCAGTTGGTCTGCTCTGGCCTCCGCCCATGCGGCGTACGACGTCCCAGAAAGGGCAATATGCCCATGACGGCCCGGCAGACGATCCACCCCACAGGCCTTAGCGAGGCTGCGGCAAACGCACGGCTGCTCGAAGACGGCCCAAATGAGCTGCCAAGGCGCAATCAACGAACGGCGCTTCGGATTATGCTGGAGGTTCTTCGGGAGCCGATGCTCGCGCTCCTGATCGGTGGCGGTGTCGTCTATCTCGCGCTGGGCGATGTCAAGGAAGCCATCATCCTGCTCGTCTTTGCATGCTTTTCGGTCCTCATCACCGTCGTTCAGGAAGCCCGCACAGAGCGCGTGCTTGATGCCTTGCGTGACCTGACCAGCCCGCGCGCATTGGTCATTCGCGATGGCGAGCACAAGCGGATTGCCGGGCGTGACGTTGTTCGGGGGGATCTGATTGTTCTCGCGGAGGGTGATCGCGTCCCGGCCGATGCGCGGCTGCTGTCAGCGCAGGATCTCCAGGCCGATGAATCGCTGCTGACCGGCGAATCCGTTCCGGTCCGTAAGCGGGAAGCGCCAGTGATACAGGCTGTAACGGCGCGGCCAGGTGGCGATGATTTGCCCTTCGTCTATTCCGGCTCGCTCATCGTTCGGGGTACCGGCGAGGCAGAAGTATTGGCCACGGGGCCAAGAAGCGAAATCGGCAAGATCGGCCAATCGCTCGGCGAGCTTGAAACCGCCGCGCCGCATCTGCAAACGCAGACCAGAAAGCTCGTCGCCATCTTCGCTCTGGTTGGCGCGGTCGTCAGCCTGCTTGTCGTCGTGCTTTACGGAACCCTGCGCGGCGGCTGGCTGGACGCAATCCTCGCGGGCATCGCGGTTGGCATGTCGATGCTGCCGGAGGAGTTCCCGGTTGTCCTTGCCGTCTTCATGGCGATGGGCGCATGGCGTATCTCGCAGGCCCGCGTTCTGACACGGCGTGCGACGGCCATCGAAGCGCTCGGGTCGGCGACGGTCCTTTGCACCGACAAGACGGGAACGCTCACCGAGAACCGGATGACAATCGCTGAACTTCGCCTGGCGGACGGTTCGGCGCGACGCATCGATAGCTCCAGCGAAAACCTGTCCGCTTCGTTCCAGGGGCTGGTTGCCACCGGAGCGATGGCCAGCGCACCAGAGCCGTTCGATCCGATGGAGAAGGCCATTCATGCTCTGGCGAAGAACGGATCCCTGAAACCGCCAGGCAGCGACACGCCCTCGCGCGCGCTTGTCAAAGCCTATGCATTGCGGCCCGATTGTCTTGCGATGTCCCATGTCTGGAAAGGCAGGGATGGAGGCCTTCCGTTCGACGTCGCCGCGAAGGGCGCGCCCGAAGCCATCGCCGATCTTTGCCGCCTCGATGCAGACGCGCGCCTGAAACTCACGGCAGCGGTCGATGGCATGGCTGCGGCTGGCCTTCGGGTTCTTGGGGTCGCAAGCGCTTCATTCGCCGGGAAGGCGCTTCCTGAAACGCAGCAAGGCTTCGATTTCTCGTTCGTCGGTCTGGTGGGGCTCTCGGACCCCTTGCGGGACAGTGTTCCCGCGGCGATCCGGGAATGCAGGACCGCCGGCATCCGCGTGGTGATGATCACTGGCGACTACCCGGCGACCGCCCGCGCCGTCGCCCGCGCCGCAGGGTTCGACAGCGATGACATCATCAGCGGAGAACAACTCGCCGCGCTCTCGGATGCTGACCTCGCTCAGCGGGTGAGGACCGCGACGATTTTCGCGCGCATCATGCCCGAGCAGAAGCTGCGGATCGTCGAGGCGCTGAAAGCCGATGGCGAGGTCGTCGCCATGACGGGCGACGGCGTCAACGACGCGCCCTCCCTGAAGGCCGCGAACATCGGCATTGCGATGGGTGGACGCGGCACGGATGTGGCGCGAGAAGCGGCCTCCATCGTGCTGCTTGATGACGACTTCGGCTCAATCGTCACAACCGTCAGGCTCGGGCGGCGCATCTATGACAATCTGCGCAAGGCCATGAGCTTCATTCTCGCCGTTCACGTGCCAATTGCAGGGTTGGCCTTGCTTCCTCTCCTGTTTGGACTGCCAATCCTGCTTGGGCCCATGCATATCGCTTTCCTCGAAATGGTGATCGATCCGGTGTGCTCTCTCGTCTTCGAGGCTGAGACCGAAGAAGATGACGTGATGAGCCGGCCGCCGCGCGATCCCGCCGAGCCACTGTTCTCCCGCGCCATGATTGCCTGGAGCCTCCTGCAAGGCGGCTTCGCATTCGGGCTGGTCGCGGCGATTTTCATCGTCGCGCTCAATCGGGGGATGCCTGTCGATGAAGTCCGCGCGCTGACATTCTTTGCGCTCGTGATTTCGATCGTGGCGCTCATTTTGGTGAACCGCTCTGCAAGTGCGTCGCTGCTGAAGGCAATCCGTCGGCCAAACCGGGCGCTGGCCATCGTGCTTCCCCTCGTCGTCCTGATGCTGGCGGCGACGCTCGTCGTTCCATTCATCAGCAAGCTCTTCCGGTTCGGGCCGCTGCATGCCGATGATCTCGCACTCACTTTCGGTGCTGGTGTCGTCGTGCTGGTGGCTCTCGAACTGATCAAGCCGATGTGGCGATCGGCGTTTGGCAGCAGATTGACCATTCCGGTTGCGGCCCGGCCGCAACATTCAACCAGGAGACCAGCATGACCAAGTCCTTCAAGCCGATCACCAGCATCGCCTGCATGATCCGTGTCTACGATGAGCCCTCGCGCGCCGCTCTGGATCAGGCGCTTGCGATTGCTCAACAAAACAAGGCCCACCTCACGGTTACAATTGCAGCGGCAAAGATATCCGTACCGTTCTCGCCGGTCGGGTCATGGTTTGCCTCCCCCATGGTCACTGACCTCAATCATCAGACAATGACCAAAGCGGAGGAGGTCGCGGTCGACGCCCGCGCCAAGGCAACGGCAGCAGGGATAACCGCTGACGTCCATGTGATTTTTGACCATGTCGAGAACGTGGCCGAAAAGGCGATTCAAGCGGCGCGCCTGTCAGACCTGATCATCGTCGATCAATCGCGCGGTCGGCTCGATACAACCGGGATTCTGTTCGAAGCGGCGCTGTTTCATACCGGCAGGCCCTTGATTGTCGCGAGCCCGCGCAAGCCCGTTTTCAGTACCGTCAAGTCAGTCACGATTGCCTGGGATGGCTCGGCGCATGCAGCCCGTGCGGTCGGAGATGCGCTTTCGCTCTTTCATGACATCGGCGTTGCGCACATCGTCTCGGTCGATGGCGAAAAGGATCTGGGCAACACACTTTCAGGCGATAAACTGGCGGCGAGCCTTGCGCGAAAGGGCCTGAAAACCACCGTCGCGACCATAGCCCGCAAGGGAGCGACGGTGAGCTCCGCGCTCGACACATATGCGGCGCATCAAGGATCAGACCTTATCATCATGGGCGGATATGGTCAGTCGCGGTTGCGAGAGTTCATCTTCGGCGGTGTGACGATCGAACTCACCCAGTCGTCCATCGTTCCGCTGTTCATGGCCTACTGACGTGGCAATGGATGAAGCTCCCGGTTCGCGGGGGCATGGGCGGAACACCCGCAAATACACCCGGCTACAGCGCCACGGAAATACCCGCCAGCAGACACGAATGAATGAATCTATTTGACTTTTATTATATACTTCAGATGCTTACGGACCA
>JANMMX010000378.1:0-7043 GCA_031373605.1 Allobosea sp.
TGGAGGCGCTCGATCTCGTCGATCAACCCGCCGAGAAACGGCACGGCGCGCATGTCGTCGATGCTGAAGAGCCCGGCGCGCAAGCCATCATCAATGTCATGGGCATTGTAGGCAATGTCGTCGGCAAGGGCTGCCGCTTGCGCCTCTGCGCTGGCATGGCTGGCCAACTCCAGCGGATGAAGCTGGTCGTATTCGAAAATGGCACCGGGCACCCCGCGCGCCGCATAGCGCGGCAAAGGGGAGCCATCAGTCCCGATCAGAGGGCCATTGTGCTTCACAAGGCCTTCCAGCGTTTCCCAGGCGAGGTTCAGCCCGTCGAACCCGGCATAGCGCTGCTCCAGCCGCGTGACGATTCGCAGCGCCTGCGCGTTGTGATCGAAACCGCCAAAGCTGCGCATGCACGCGTCCAGCGCATCCTCGCCCGTGTGGCCAAAGGGCGTGTGGCCCAGATCATGCGCCAGCGCCAGCGCCTCCGCGAGGTCCTCATCCAGCCCCAGCGCGCGCGCGATGGAGCGGGCGACCTGCGCCACCTCGATCGTGTGGGTCAGCCGGGTGCGAAAATGATCTCCCTCATGAAAAACAAAGACTTGCGTCTTGTGCTTCAAGCGGCGGAAGGCTGTGGAATGGATGATACGGTCCCGGTCGCGCTGAAAGGGATTGCGCGTTGGCGAGCCGGGCTCGACCACCAGCCGCCCACGGCTTTGCGCAGGATCGCAGGCATAGGCAGCGCGCCAGCGCTCGCCGGGTGGCCTCGGTTGCAGGATGGCTTCTGGCAACGGCATGACAGCCCTTCACGGCGCGCTGGTTGAAGGCAGGCCCGTTCGCCATTACCTTGAAGGTCACAACGGACGCAAGGAATCGAGTCCATGAGCCACACAGATCTCGCCATCAAGCCGGTCAGCGTCACAGCCAATGCCGCAAGCCGCATCCTGAAGGTCATGGCAACTGAGGCCAAGGGCGCGATGCTGCGCGTCAGCGTCACGGGCGGCGGCTGCTCTGGCTTTCAATACGTGTTCGGCGTCGATGCCCGCCGCAACAGCGATGACCTGCTGATCGAGCGCGATGGCGCGAGCGTGGTGATCGATGAGACATCGCTGCAATTGCTGGACGGGGCCACCATCGATTTTGTCGATGACATCATGGGCCAGTCGTTCCGGATCACGAACCCGAATGCCACATCATCCTGCGGCTGCGGAACGTCCTTCGCGATCTGAGGCGCACGCCGGATGGGCTCTGCGCCTCAGTGCGCGCCCTGGATGCCACCGGCCTCAAGCCGGATTTCGGCTGCCATCAGGCCCTTGGGCCCAGGCCCGAAGCGCACGAAGATCACATCGCCGGGCTGCAGCTCGGCGATGCCGAAGCGGCGCAGCGTTTCCATGTGGATGAACACGTCCGGCTCGCCCTCGCCTTTTGAGGCAAAGCCGAAGCCGCGCAGCCGGTTGAACCACTTCACCACCAGCCGCTCCATGCCGCTGGTCGGCGTCACCGAGACATGGGTGCGGGCGGGCGGCATTTCGGCGGGATGAAGGGCGACAGACGTGTCAAGCGAGATCACGCGCAAGGCCTGCAGGCCACGGCCACGGGGCGCAGCCTCGACCACGATCCTGGCACCTTCGGCAATGGTGTTGAAGCCATCGCGCTTCAGGATGGTGACATGCAGCAGGATGTCGGGACCCCCGGCCTCCGGCACAATAAAGCCATAACCCTTGCTGACATCAAACCATTTGACGCGACCTGTTATCTCCGTGCCCGTTTCGGCACGGACATCAACGGGTGCGTCCAGCCGAATGATACGGTTGAGGGACTGGACCGTTCCCGGACCCGGCTTGCCTTGATCGCCGAACTCGTCGGACATGAACCGTTACCCCACCTTACGCCTTGATTCGTCACGACAGGATAGCATCGCAGCAGTGCATGCAAACAGCGCTTCTGGAACCGTCCACACCAAGACTTGGCATTTTCAGGCAGAAAGCTGTCAATATCTTTGAGTGCAGAGCAAACCTGCCGTTACGTCTCAGGCCAGCCTGTCCAGCACATCCCCGATTTCTGCCCGCAGCACGAGGTCAGCCATCGGATCGATCTCGGTCGGCTCGCGGTTGATGATGACAAGTCTGGCGCCTGAACGTCTGGCCATGACCGGCAGGGTCGCTGCTGGAAACACCACCAGCGAGGAACCTGCCACCAGCATCAGATCACAGTCAGTGACCAGCGCTTGCGCCGCGCGCATCTGGTCCTGCGGCATGGCCTGGCCAAAGGAGATGGTGGCCGATTTCACCGGCTGTCCACAGTCCCGGCAGCACGGCGGCGCTCCCGTGGCCTCGAAGTCAGGCCGGATCGCATCAAGCTCGTGGCGCAGCCCACAGGCGAGGCAGGCGGCATAGGTGCCGTTGCCATGCAACTCGACCACCTGATCGGGCGGCACACCGGACGCCTGATGCAGGCCGTCGATGTTCTGCGTGATGATGGCCGCCATCCGCCCTTCCTGCACCAGCCGGGCAAAGGCGCGGTGCCCGCGCGAGGGTTGAGCGCCACGATAATGGTCATCCATCGTGAACTTGCGCCGCCAGGCCTCGATCCGCGCCTCACGGCTTTCGACAAAGACCTGAAAGGGGATCGGCTTGTTCAGCATCCAGGGGCTGCCCGGCGTGCGGAAGTCTGGCACGCCGGATTCGGTCGAGATGCCGGCGCCGGTGAACCCGACCATGCGGCCTGAAGCGTCGAGCAGATCGAAAAGCGCATCAACCGTCGCCATTTGCGCCCTTCCCTGTTTGGATTGGACGTGACGCTAGCTTGGAGGCAGCGCCTCGGCAATCAGTCCAAAGCGCGCATCAATGCTTGTGCTCGGTGTCGCCGCTGCTTTTCGCTGCGACAGAATCGACATGGAATTCCACCTCGAGCGTGCCCGCTTTCTCGAAAACAAGCCGTGCCTTCACCTTGTCACCTTCTTTCAGCTGCTGCTTCAGCTGCATGAACATGACGTGGAAACCACCGGGCTTGAGCTCGACCTTGGCGCCTGCAGGGATTTCCAGCCCTTTCGGCAATTCGCGCATGCGCATGATGTTGTCGGCCATCGACATCTCGTGGATCTCGACATGCCCGGCAAACTCCATCGCGCCACCCATCAGGCGGTCGGGTGAGGCCCCGTTGTTCTGCACGGTAAGATAGCCGCCCGCGACCTTTGCGCCGCCGGGTGTGGCGCGCGTCCAGGGATGGCCGATCTTGAGATCGCCGAGCGTGTAGTCATGGGCGCGTGCGGCGGCTGTCGGCAGAATGAGCAGCAAGCCCGAGAGCACTGCGGCCACGAAGGCACGCTGCGAGAAAGGAAGTTTCATTGTCTTGTCCTGAAGTTCTGAAAGGAGTCGGTTCGACTTGGTCCATTCAGTTCAGGCAGGCGGCGCGCGCGGTTGCTGCGCGCTGGACGCGTCCCGGCGCGGATGGCCTGGCAGGGCCGGCGCAGTCAGAACCTGAGCTGGCAAATGCCAGTGATGGGGCGCAGGCTTCGACGTGCTGCCCGCAGGATGCAGAGGCAGCGGGCTGCAGAAACTGGCGCAAGCCTCGCCCGTTAAAGTTGGCATGTCTGGCACAGACGGGGTCGGCTGACCCGGTATGCCGCAAAGAATGGCTGTGCGAAGCGGCGCCGCAGGATCAATTCGCGCCGCGGCATGCCCTGCTGATGCCAGCGCCGTCAGCACAAGCTGCAGCACCAGCACATAGGCCATGGTCATGCCAACCATCCACCGGCGGCTGAAAGGCATCTGGTGCCTGTTTTGCTGAGCATCGTTCACACCAGAAGGCATAAAGCGGCCTTGCGACAAAATCCAGAACTGCAAGTGCCGCAGCATGCCGAAACTCCCGCATGGCCGCACGCTTCGGCTTGCAACGCACAACGGTTCCAGCCACAGGAATGACGCAAACAGGATGTCTTGGTCTGGTGGCTGCGCCCTCGCGCGCGGACTTGTCGCTCTCAGAGCATTCTCGTGAATTCCCGATCCAAGATCACCAGCTTCGAAAGACTGCCATCATGATGCCCGTCCGTGTGTTTGCTTCGGTTGTCGCCCTCAGCATGATCGCTCTCAGCGCGGGCGCAGCACAGGCGCAGCAGGATTTTCTGGTGGAGTGCGAGCGCTTTGGCGTGACCTTCACCAAAAAGCACGGCGCCTCCACCTCCAGCGTCAAGATCGAGCGTGGCAATGCGCTGACCGTCAACCGTTTTGACGACACGGTTGGCAGCCAGTTCGTCTCAACCGAGTTTTCCGGCTTTGCGCGGGTAACCGATGGCGAGGGCGCGCGTCGTCAGCGCTTTGTTTGCCTGCATGAGGGTGCTGGCAAGAAGGTTGTCTATTTCGGCCTGTTCGACGAGTAGGTCCATTCGCCAAATCGTTGGACGGCCTGCGTCAGAGCGCGGGCGGTCAGTGCTCTAGCCTGCTTCCAATGCAAACAAGCCGCCCCTCGCGAGGCGGCTTGACGGCAACTGCTGGGATCAGGCCGGCTCAGGCTGCGCGCGCGCCATGGAAGGCAACAGTGGCGTTTGCCAGCTGCTCGCCAGCCCAGTTGCGGGCACCGTTCTGGATGTCGGCATCGAGCACCACCTTGCCGAGAATGGCGAGATCCTGCGTGCTTTCCGGCCGGGTGTTCAGGATGGCGACCAGCGCGTCATAGCGGCGCTGCCCAAGAGCGTTGGCTTCACCGCCAAGGCGCATCCAGCCCGAAATGCCACCATTGCTGGCTGCTGCGGTGATGGCGGCACGATGGGTGGCGAGCTGGTCTTTCAGGCTTTCAGCCTGCGCCCAATGGCGGCCAATGGTGGTGGTGCCGGAGGCGAAGGCCTGGCCGGCTGCAACCGGAGCAGCAGCCAAAGCCGCTGCCGCACCAAACATCGTGCGGCGCGAGAGGGTGGTGTTCGTCATGTTGGGAAACTCCCGAAGGATCAGATGATACCGCCCGAACGGACGGCTTTCGACTTGAAGGCAGGATCGGGTCGGCGCGTTGAACGAGGGCTGAATGGACTGTGGCTTTTTCGCGGCAGAAGCCATTGCACTCAATCGCATTGGTGAGGTGCGGCAGCGGGTCTATATGTTCATCCTCTGGCGTGTGAATCAGTCCGGCCAGTGCGGAGTGCAGCATGACCACGTCTTTCACAGTTGAAGGCATGACCTGTGGCAACTGCCGCGCAAAGGTCGCAGCAGCTCTTTCACAACGCGTCCCGGGCACAGAAGTGACGCTCGATCCGCCGCATGCGGTGTTTCCGGTAGCGGTTGACCGGGACGTCATGAATGCTGCGCTGGCGTCCATCGGCAAATACCGGCTGGCTGAAGCTGTGCCCGAACCAGCACTCTCTTCCGCCCCGGCCCCCGCCAGCGCCCTGCCTTTGCCAACATGGGCGACCTACTATCCGTTGGCGCTGATTGCGGCCTATCTTGTCGTGGTTTCCTTCGCCGGGACTGGCATGACGGATCACACCCAGAACGGGGTGTGGCATGTCTGGATGACGAATTTCATGGCGGGGTTCTTCCTGCTGTTTTCGTTTTTCAAGCTGCTCGACATTCGCGGCTTTGCCGATGCCTATGCAGGCTATGATCTGGTGGCCGAGCGCTGGCGGCCCTGGGGCTTCATTTATCCTTTCATCGAACTCGGGCTGGGGCTGGCCTATCTCTTTCGCCTGATGCCGGACGTCACCAATCTGGTGACGCTCGCGGTCATGGGCATCTCGATCCTCGGCGTGATCCGCGCGCTGACGCGCCGCCAGCAGATCCGCTGCGCCTGCCTTGGCACGGTGCTGAACCTGCCCATGTCGACGGTGACGCTGATCGAGGACGGGCTCATGATTGTGATGGCCGCCACGATGCTGCTGGTGGGGGCATGATCGCTGCACTCACGATTCTGCTTGGCTGCCAGCTTGTCGGCGAGGCGACAGTGCGGCTGGCAGGCCTGCCGGTGCCGGGGCCCGTTTTGGGGCTGGCCCTGCTGTTTGGCCTGCTGCAGTGGCGCGCAGCAATGACGCCAGATGCGCCGCTTGTCTCCACAACATCGCTGGGTGCAGTCACAGCCGTGCTGCTGGGCAATCTCGGCCTGATGTTCGTTCCTGTCGGCACAGGCATCGTCAAGCATGCCGGCACGCTGGTCTCGCATGGGCCCGGCCTGATCGTGGCGCTCGTGGTTTCCACCGCGCTGACGCTGGTCGTGACCGCTTTCGTCTTTGTCCGTATGGCAAAATGGACGGGCAGTGCGCCGGAGCCCGACACCCCACCAAAGCCGGACGTAGCGTCATGAAGGATCAGGCAGCCCTCTGGGTCTATCTGTCTGCCAGCCCCCTCACCTGGCTGACGCTGACGCTGGCTGCCTATGTGGTGGCTGATCGCGTCTCGCTGGCGCTGGGGCGGCATCCGCTTGCCAATCCCGTGCTGATCGCCATTCTGGTGATGTCGGCTGCGCTGCTGGTGTCGGAAACACCTTACGAAACCTATTTTGGCGGCGCCCAGTTCGTGCATTTCCTGCTCGGTCCGGCCACGGTAGCGCTGGCAATCCCGCTGCACCAGCATTGGCAACTCGTGCGCAAGGCGGTGCTTCCCATTCTGGTTGCGCTTCTGGCGGGCTCCGTCACGGCGGTCGTGTCAGCTGTCGCCATCGCGTCGGCCTTTGGCGTGCCGCAATCCGTGCTGGCAGCCCTGGCACCCAAATCGGTGACCGCAGCCATCGCGATGGGCATTGCCCGCGAGATTGGCGGGGAGCCGTCGCTGACCGCAACCATGGTCATCGCAACCGGCATTCTGGGCGCCGTCATCGTCACACCCCTGCTCAACCTGCTGCGCTTCACCGACTGGCGCGCAAGAGGCTTTGCGGCGGGCATTGCCTCGCATGGCATCGGCACCGCGCGCGCCTTTCAGGTGCATCCGGTGGCGGGCACTTTTGCCGGCATCGCCATGGGCCTGAACGGGCTTTTGACGGCGCTGCTGGTGCCGCTCATCCTGCGCTTTTTCTGAACGTTCCGAACAACAGGCAGACCTCCGATGCGCATCACCACATGGAACGTCAATTCCGTCCGC
>JANMMX010000401.1:0-21177 GCA_031373605.1 Allobosea sp.
GCCTCGAGAACATCGAGCGGGCGCTGGTGCGCATGAAGACCTTTCTCGAAACCAGCAAGCCCGCCAGCAAAAACCCCGCCTGAAGGAAGACCACCATGCTGCTCAAGAACAAGATCTGCATCATCACTGGCGGCGGCTCCAAGAGGGGCCTGGGCCTCGCCACAGCGCGGCTCTTCGTCGAGCACGGCGCCAAGGTCGCCATTCTCGACATGGATGGCGATGCGGCCAAGGAAGCTGCCGCCAGCCTGAAGGGGCGTGGGCATATGGGGCTGGCCTGCAATGTCACCAAGCGCAAGGATTGCGACAGGGCGGTCGCCCGCGTGCTCGCCAAACATGGCCGCATCGATGTCCTCATCAACAACGCCGGCATCACCGCGCCGGACCGGCTGATGCAGGTGACGGACGCGCTCTATGACCGGATCATGGACGTAAACATGCGCGGCACCTTCCTCATGACGCAGGCCGTGGTGCCGCAGATGCGTGCGCAGCAGTCGGGCTCGATCGTCAACATGAGCTCGGTCTCGGCGCAGCGCGGCGGCGGCGTTTTTGGCGGCACGCCCTATGCGGCGGCGAAGGGCGCGATCCTGGGATACACCAAGGCCTGCGCGCGCGAGTTGGGCGCGGATAATGTGCGCGTCAACGCCATCTGCCCCTCGATGATCGACACCGACATCACCGGCGGCCTGATGACCGATGCGCAGCGCGACGGCGTGATCGCCTCGGTTCCCATGGGCAGGCTTGGCCGCGCCGACGAGGTGGCCGGGTGCTACCTGTTTCTGGCCAGCGATCTCTCCAGCTACATCACCGGCACCGAGACCGACATCAACGGCGGCAGCCACATTCACTGAGTGAAGCAGGCTTCTATCGCCCGACATATCCGGTTGGCAGCAGCAGGAAGCAGGCCGCAATGATGAAAGGCAGCGGCAGCGAGAGGGAGACGCGCTGCCAGACCGCCTGCCTCGGCATGGTCGGCAACTCCCAGATCAGCATGCGGTTGACCGTGTAGAGTGACCAGCCGGTGACATAGGCCATGACCTGCGGCAGGCCCGCGCCCGCCTTCAGTGCGGCCGAGCCCAGCGAATAGCCGACAACCGGACCACCCGGCGTCAGCGCTCCGGCAATGGTCGCAAGCGTGATGCCCAACAACCCGCTTTCGGCTCCGAGCCAGCTGGTCACCGCCTCCTGCGGCAGCGCCTTGGCCAGAAAGCCGGAGCCAATCACACCCACTGCCAGTCTGGGCAGCAGGTGGACGAATTCGCGCAGGCCTGCATCCAGCGCGGCCCTCGCCGAGCCATCCTGACGGCGCCAGGCCACCAGCAGCATCGTCGCCACGATGGAATAGAGCAGCACTGTCAGCGCCAGCAGGATCATGCGCCAGGCCCTGCATGAGACGTCTCACGCCTGGCCCAGTGCCGCGCCGCCCAGCCGATATAGAACGGCATCCAGACCGAAAAAGCCGAACGCAGCAATACCAGATCGCCGCCGAAGAACGGCATTTCCCAGATGATGGCGCGGTTGATGCCCAGCAGCAGCCAGCCCGAGATGAAGGCGAGCGCCGTGCCCCGATCAGCCCCCGCCAGCAGCAGCGAGGCCGCAATCGGGAACACCGTGAACGGCCCAGCGGGGATCAGCACTCCTGCCGTAGTGGCAATGAGCAGCCCGGTCCATCCGGAACCGGAGCCCAGCCAGCGCACGATGGTGGCACGTGGCACGAGCACCTGGATCAGCGCGCCGATCAGCGTGCCCGCCAGCACCTTGGGCAGGATTTCGCCAAGCAGCACGACGTCTTCCAGCAAGATGGCATGAACGGCCCCCATGCCATCGCGCTGCCAGACGTGAAAGGCCGCGGCCAGCGACAGGACAATGATGACGCAGAAGGCCCAGTCAAAAAGTGGGCGGCTCTGGCGGCCATTGATGGGTGAGGGCGAGGGGTTCTGGTCGGGCATCAGCGCGGAATCAAAAGGGACGCCGATGATCTCGACGTCCCCCGTTGTTGCGCATTCGGTGCAAGCAGGACAAGCCCGCAGGCCCGGCAGCGGCCATGCAC
This sequence comes from Allobosea sp., assembly GCA_031373605.1. GTDB lineage: Bacteria > Pseudomonadota > Alphaproteobacteria > Rhizobiales > Beijerinckiaceae > Allobosea. The sequence goes on from JANMMX010000401.1 coordinate 2,048, forward strand.
TGGCCGCGCGTCAGATCATCTAGCCTCTGCCGATCAAGTTTCTGCCGATCAAGCCTTGGCGCTGGTGGCAGCCACATCGATGTTGGCGACCAGTTCTGCATCAAGCCCAAGCGAACCGGCAAGACCGGCGAGGAAGTCCTTCTCCGCCTGCTTGTCCGGATTGATGGCGATGCGGGCCGCTGTGTAGACCTGCGCTGCCAGCTCGGGCGAAGCGGTCTGCTCGACCAGCTCATCAACCGAAGCCGGGTTGGCCATCTCGTTCTCGAGCCAGGTATTGGCTTCCGGGTCAAATCCGGCCTCGGTCAGGCCGCCGATGATGGCCTGCCGTTCCTGCGCATCGATGTGGCCATCGGAAGCGGCAGCGGCGATCATCGCGCGGATGAAGAGCACAGCCGTTTCGTTTGAGGCTATCTCGGGTTCAAAACCGGTGCCGGCAGGTGCCGCAAGCACAGCCTGCTCCTGCCCGGTCACGGGGCGACCAGCCTGGTAATTCTGATAAGCCTTGTAGGCGAGGCCGCCAATCAGCGCGAGACCGCCGAGCTTCGCAGCCGACATCGCAACGCCACGTCCGGCAGAAGTGCCGAACACCAGGGCGCCGAGGCCACCCAGGACAGCGCCTGCCGCCATCTGGTTGCCGCCCAGCATGCCCTTGGCCTGCTCGATCAGATCCTGCGGGGTGCGCCCGCCGGACACCTGGCCGACCATGTCAGTCGCCTTCTGCTGAAGACCGGAATTGGCCGCCGCATCGCGCACGCCCTGCGTGGCCTGGCCCAGCACCGAGCCGACGAGACCACCGATGCCGCCAGCGCCGCCGGCCTGCTGCACCTGAGAGGCGATGTTGCCCAGCATGCCGCCAAGACCTCCCGATGCCGCACCACCTTGCTGGCCGGACTGGCTGGCGATCTGGCTGCCGGCATTGACAAGGGCATCAAGCAAGGATTTGGCGTTGAACATGGGTGGCCTCCTGTGTGAGACGAAAGTCTGAGCGCAACATATAGGATGCTCAAGACTCATGACCAGTGGTTGATGCTGAAAACCGCAGAAAATCGCGCCTAACGTTGCGAAAGCGGCAGAGTTCCAGGCTGTTTCAGCGTTTCCAGCGCAATCTCGGAGCGCACGCGCGCCACGCTTTCATGCGGCAACAGCACCTCGTTGACCAGCAGCGAAAGCTCCCTGAGATCACCCACTGCCACTTTCAGCAGATAATCCGCCTCGCCTGTCAGCGCATGCGCCTCAAGCACCGCAGGTGTCAGCCGCACCAGATCGCGGAAGCGCCGGGCATTGTCGCGCGAGTGCATGTCGAGCGCGACATGGATGAACACGGTGATGCCAAGCCCGATGGCGGCAGGGTCGATCAGCGCGCGATAACCCATCAGCACACCTCTCTCCTCGAGCCGCGCACGACGCCGCGAGATCTGGCTGGCCGAGAGGCCGATCTTGTCGACCAGCGCCGCATTGCTGAGCGAGCCGTCATTCTGCAGCAGATCGATCAGCCGCCAGTCGAGTGCATCCAATCCGGCATTCTCGCGCATGAATCTCACCTTCTACGCGTGTTTCATGCGAAACAATGTCACAAAACATCGAGATTGCATACTCCTTGCACCAAGGATGCGGCATTCTGCAACCAGTTCGGACCGGCAACCGGGTCCATTTCACATTCTGGAGCGCACCATGGGTCCCTTTCCGCACGAATCCGCCCCCGCCAGCATTTCCGACGCCAACCCGATGGGCACTGACGGTTTCGAGTTTGTCGAATACGCCCATCCCGAGCCGGAAAAGATCGGTGCGCTGTTTGAGAAGATGGGCTTTCGCGTTGTGGCGCGCCATCGCTCCAAAAAGGTGACGCTCTATCGCCAGGGCGACGTCAATTTCGTCGTCAATGCCGAGCCGGATTCCTTCGCACAGGCCTTTGCCGCCGAGCACGGTCCCTGCGCCTGCGCCATGGCGTTTCGCGTGGCAGATGCCAACTATGCATATGAGCGCGCGATCGCGCTGGGTGCCGAGCCGGTGACAGGCAAGGTCGGCCCGATGGAGCTGAACATTCCTGCCGTGCGCGGCATTGGCGGCTCGCTCCTGTATTTCGTCGACCGTTACGGCAACAAGGGTTCGATCTGGGACGTCGATTTTATCTGGACAGGCGAGCGTGATCCACACCCTGAGCCGGCTGGCCTCTACTATCTCGATCACCTGACCCACAATGTCATGCGCGGCCGCATGGACCATTGGGCGGGCTGGTATGAGAAGCTGTTCAACTTCCGCGAAATCCGCTTCTTCAACATCGAGGGCAAGCTGACAGGTCTGATCTCGCGGGCGCTCACCAGCCCCTGCGGCAAAATCCGCATCCCGATCAACGAGTCGCTCGACGACAAGAGCCAGATCGAGGAGTACCTGCGCCAGTACAAGGGCGAGGGCATCCAGCACGTCGCCATGGGCTCGCGCGACATCTACGCGACGGTCGAGGCGCTGCGTGCCAACAAGCTGCCCTTCATGCCATCACCGCCCGCGACCTACTTCGAGATGATCGATGCGCGCGTGCCCAACCATGGCGAGCCTGTCGACCGGCTGAAGGCCAATGGCATCCTGATCGATGGCGAAGGCGCAGTGGCGCTGGGCGACAAGGAGGGCCGCATGTCCAAGGTGCTGCTGCAGATTTTCTCCGGCACCGTGCTGGGGCCGATCTTCTTCGAGTTCATCCAGCGCAAGGGTGATGATGGCTTCGGCGAGGGCAACTTCCGCGCGCTCTTCGAGTCGATCGAGGAAGACCAGGTGCGCCGCGGCGTGTTGACGGTGGATGCAGCCTGAGCGGCTCAGCCATCTGTCAGTTGCAGTTTCAGCAGCCGTGCATAGGGCCCCTCGCTCTTGACCAGCTCATGATGTGTGCCGGTCTCGATGATCCGGCCTTCTTCCATCACCACGATTCTGTCAGCCTCGCGCACCGTTGAAAGACGGTGCGCGATGACCAGTGTGGTGCGCCCCGCCATCAGCCGCCTGAGCGCGGCCTGAACCAGCTTTTCGGATTCAGCATCGAGCGCCGAAGTCGCTTCGTCCAGCAGCAGGATCGGCGCATTCTTCAAGATGGCACGGGCAATCGCGATGCGCTGGCGTTCCCCGCCGGAAAGCAATGTGCCACGGTCGCCAACACGCGTCCGATAACCATCCGGCAGTGCCATGATGAAGTCATGCGCGGCGGCGTCAGCTGCGGCAGCTCTGATTTCGGCCTCGCTGGCGCCAGGGCGGCCAAAAGCGATGTTGGCGGCAATGGTGTCGTCAAACAGCATGATGTCCTGGCTGACCACGCCGACATGGGCGCGCAGCGAGGCCAGCCTCACCTGCCGCACATCCTGCCCGTCGATCAGCACGGCACCTTCGGTTGCGTCATAAAGCCGGGAAACGAGCGCCAGCAGCGTCGACTTGCCGGAGCCTGAACGCCCGACCAAGGCCGTCATACGGCCAGCTGTCGCCACCAGATTGATGCCCTCCAGCGCGCGCGCATCGTCGCGGTAGCGGAAGCGCAGATCACGGAAGGCGACTTCGCCGCCCGTGATCTGCAGCAGCTGCGTGCCGGTCTTCTCGACGATGGTTGGAGCCTCGTCCATCAGTGTGAAATAACGCCGGAGCGCAGCGCCCGCTTCTTGCAGGATCGCGTTGAGATTGCCGAGCGAGCGCATGGGCTGGGCCGCCAGCAGCAGCGCGGCGACATAGCCGGTGAAATCGCCCACCGTGCTGGTGCCGTTGCCGATGCGCCAGCCGATGACGACCAGCACGCCAGCCACCGCCATGCCGCCGCCCACTTCCAGCAGGGGGTCCAGCCGCCCGCGCGCATTGGCTGCCTTCATCTTGAGCACGCGGATCGTCTCGAAAGCGCCGGCAGCACGGCGTTTCAGATAAGGCTCCAGACCGTCTGTCTTGGCCACGCGGATGCCCGACAGGCTTTCGCTGACCAGGCCAGCCATGATGCCGGTCTGCTCCTGCTGCGAGGTTGCGACCCGGCGCAATTTCTTGCCGATCCTGGCAATCGGCTGGGCAATGATCGGCGCGATCATCAGCACGATCAGCGTCATCTGCCAGTCGATCCAGAACATGGCGCCCACCAGCGCCAATGCCGTCACCACATCGCGCACGGCGATGTTGACCAGTCGCGTCAGCGCTTCCTTGATGAAGGAGAAATCGGTGGTGAAGCGTTGCGTCAGCGAGGCGGGGTTTTCGCGCGCCAGCTGCGCCATGTCGGCATCGACAAGATGGCTGTAGAGCGCGGTCTGCATGTCGGCCTCGACCTGGGCGACGACGCGGTTGGTCAGCACCGTTTGCGCCAGAAGCGAAAAGCCCTTGATGGCGGTCACCATGACAACCAGCATCGCCACCGCATTGATGACGCCGATCTCCATGCCGATCTGCTTGGACACTAGCCGCTCGATGCGGCGCACGATGCCCACCGCTTCCTCGTTAGGTACCGCGCCACCAAAGCCATCAAAGGCGGCCTTGATGAGCACGGGATAGAGGCTGGTCGTGGCCGCAATCACCACCACCAGCGCCAGGATCAGCACAAGCTGCGGCGCATAGGCCTTGATGCGCTCGCGCCAGACGCGGGCGAACAGCGTGTAGGTGTCGTTGGTCAGGGGATTCTGGCGCATGCGACCCGTTTCGAACAGATGCGCGGGGCGTAGCACGCGCAGGCCCGAGGACAAAACGTGCCGGGCAAAACGCGCGTCTCATGCCCAAAAACAACAAAACCCGCCAAAGCGGGTTCCTGTCGATCATCCTGGAGCGGGAGAAGGGATTCGAACCCTCGACCCCAACCTTGGCAAGGTTGTGCTCTACCCCTGAGCTACTCCCGCATCAGGATGAGACGTTCGCGCCGGAGCGCGAGGCGGGGTAATGCCCCAAACCGCCACGCGGTGCAAGCGGATTGTTGGTGTGGCCAAGAGATTTGCGGTGCATCCGACAGACAGCTAGACGGGCAGCTGACATCCCGCTGAAATGACAGCTTCAGAGAACCTGCCCGTGACCAAACTTCCACCCGCAATCAAGCCTGATCTCGCCAGCCTGCCCTGCCCGGCCACGCCCGAACAGTTTGTGACCTTTCTTGGCGCAAACGACATCCCTTTCGCGCGTCGCGACCACGAGGCGGTTTTCACGGTCGAGGAATCGGTTGGTCTGCGCGGCACGATCCCCGGCGCGCATTCCAAGAACCTGTTTCTCAAGGACAAGAAGGGTCGCCTGTTTCTGGTTTCGGCTCGCGAGGATGCCCGCATCGACCTGAAGCGCCTGCACGAGGTCATCGGGGCTTCGGGCCGTGTCTCGTTCTGCTCAGGAGAGACTCTAATGGAGAAGCTCGGCGTCATGCCGGGCTCGGTCACAGCCTTTGCCGTCATCAATGACCGCGCAGGCGATGTCACGATGGTGCTCGATGCCAATCTGGCGAGGGCACCGCTGGTGAATTTCCATCCGCTGGCCAACACCGCGACACTGACAATCGCGACGCCGGACCTGCTGCGCTTTTTCGCGTTGGCCAACCATGCGCCATTGATTGTCGATTTGCCACAGCCGCCCGATGGACAGAGCGCCTGAGCGTCACCACATTGCCATCAGAGCCCGTCATCAGAACGGGCAGCATTCTTGAAGGACCTGACGATGCTCGACAGCGGACAACCGGCCCCGGCAGACAGCCTGATCCGGGACACCACCACCCAGACCTTCCGGCAGGATGTGATTGCCGAATCGATGCAGCAGCCCGTTCTGGTCGATTTCTGGGCGCCATGGTGCGGACCCTGCAAGCAGCTGACGCCGGTGATCGAGAAGGTCGTCAAGGCCGCTGGCGGCAAGGTCAAGCTCGTCAAGATGAACATTGACGATCACCCGCAAATCCCCGGCCAGCTCGGCATCCAGTCGATCCCGGCTGTCATCGCTTTCAAGCAGGGCCAGCCCGTCGACGGCTTCATGGGCGCCGTGCCCGAAAGCCAGATCAAGGCCTTCATCGAAAAGATCGCCGGCCCGTCCGGTCCAAGCCCCGTTGAGGAAATGCTCGCTGCCGCGCAGCAGGCGCAGGAGAGCGGCGACATGGCTGGCGCTGCGGAACTTTATGCAGCCATCCTGACGGAAGAACCGGCAAATCTCGGTGCGCTGGCAGGCATGGCCAAGCTGCATCTCGATGCGGCTGATCTGGAAGGCGCCAAGGGTTTTCTGGCCCTCGTGCCCACTGAAAAGGCCAATGATCCGGCCTTCGCGCCCATCCGTGCCGCCATTGAGCTCGCCGAAAAGGCAGCCGAGTTTGGCGACATTGCCGGGATGGAGGCCAGGATCGCTGCCGACCCGAAGGATCACCAGCAGCGCTTTGATCTGGCAATCGCGCTGAACGCCGCCAACCGGCGCGAGGAGGCGGTCGATCATCTGATCGCCATCATCAAGGCCGACAGGAAGTGGCGCGACGAAGAGGCGCGCAAGCAGCTCTTGCAGTTCTTCGAAGCCTGGGGTCCGATGGACGAGGATGCAGTCTCAGGCCGACGCAAGCTTTCGACCGTCCTTTTTTCCTGACGGCCTCAACCTGACAAGATCGCGAAGGAGCCGTGCCAATGGGCATGAATGCCACCTACAAGGGCCCGCTCGATTGCCCGGTGACCGTGCCGCTTTTTCCGCTGAATGGCGTCTTGCTGCTGCCGCGCGGGCAGATGCCGCTGAACATTTTCGAGCCCCGCTACATGGCGATGATCGATGATGCGCTGATGGGCCACCGCTGCATCGGCATCATCCAGCCCGAAGGTGAGGATGAGAGCACAAAGCGCCCTGCCCTGCAGAAGGTCGGCTGCCTTGGCCGCATCACCCAGTTCGCCGAAACCGGGGATAACCGCTACATGCTGACGCTGACGGGCGTGAGCCGTTTCCGGCTGGCGGAAGAGCTGTCCGTCACCACGCCCTACCGGCAGGCTCGCGCGGCCTATGAACCTTTCCTCACCGATTTCGTTGCCCGCGCCGGCGAGGATGACGTGGACCGTCGCGCACTTCTCGCTGCTCTCAAGAGCTTTGCCGAGGCCAATGATCTCAAGATCGACTGGAAGGGCGTCAATGACGCGCCCAATGAGGCGCTGGTCAACGCGCTGTCGATGATGTGTCCCTTTGGTCCGCGCGAGAAGCAGGCGCTGCTGGAGGCGCCGGATCTGAAAACCCGTGCCGATGTGCTGATCGCCATCACCGAGATCGATCTGGCGCGCGGTGGCGGCGATCCCGAAGCCACGTTGCAGTAAGTGCAGCCCTCGCCCCGAAGCGTCGCGACGCCAATGCCTGGCTATCCCCCACGCCGCGCGGTCGGTGCCTGGCTCATGTTCGACTGGGCAGCACAACCCTTCTTTACGCTCATCACCACCTTCATCTTCGCGCCCTTTTTTGCCTCGCATCTCGCCGCAAACCCGACCGAAGGCCAGGCTCTCTGGGGCTATGCGGCAGGTCTTGCCGGGCTGTGCATCGCCATCCTCTCGCCGCTGATGGGCGGCATTGCCGACCAGACCGGCCCGAAAAAGCCCTGGATCGCCACCTTCGGCATGCTGCTGGTGGTGGGCTCTGCCCTGCTCTGGTTCGCCGTTCCGGGTGCGGCATACGCTGTCCCCATCGCGCTGGCAGCCTATGTGCTGGCGGCGTTGGGGGCGGAGTTCGCCACCATGTTCAACAACGCCATGATGCCACGTCTCGTGCCGCCGCACCGGCTGGGCTGGCTGTCAGGCACAGGCTGGGCCATGGGCTATCTCGGCGGGCTGGTGGCGCTGGCTATCACGCTGGCCTTTCTGGCTGCCGACGCAAAGACCGGCAAGACGCTGCTGGGCTCAAGTCCGCTGTTTGGGCTGGACCCCGCCACGCATGGTGGAGACCGCATCACCGGGCCGATGACGGCGCTCTGGTTCATCCTTTTCGTGCTGCCGATGTTCCTTTTGACCCCCGATGCGCCGAAGACAGGCGTCAGGCTGAAGGATGCGGCACATGGCGGCATCGCACGCCTCAGGCGCACCCTCTCGTCGCTGCCGCAGCAGGGCGGGCTCGGGCGCTTTCTCATCGCCAACATGATCTATCAGGATGGACTCGTCGCGCTCTTCGCCTTTGGCGGCATCTATGGCGCGGGCGTCTTCGGCTGGCAGACCATCGAGCTCGGCATTTTTGGCATCCTGCTCACAGTCACTGGCGTGGCAGGCGCTCTGGTCGGCGGCTGGCTGGATGATCGCATCGGCGGCAAGCCCGTCGTGCTCGGCTCCATCGGGCTGCTGATCTTCACCTGCATCGGCATCTTGTCGCTGGGCAAGGCGCATGTGTTTTTCATCGTGCCTGCAGCGCCGGCCTTGCCGGATGACGGGCTGTTCGCCAGCTTGCCGGAACAGGTTTATCTCGGCTTCGGGCTGCTGATTGGCGCCGTGGCTGGCCCGCTTCAGGCCGCCTCGCGCAGCCTGCTGGTCCGGCTCGCACCGCAAGAGCGCATTGGCGAATATTTCGGCCTTTTTGCGCTGTCAGGCAAAGTGACCTCCTTCATGGGGCCAACGCTCGTGGCGCTGGCCACGACAGTTTTTGCCAGCCAGCAGGCGGGGCTGTTCGTGCTGATCCTGTTCTTTATGACAGGCGGCTGGCTGCTGGCAGGTGTGCGCAGCCAGCGCTGAACCAACCCCGGCTTAGTGCCTGAAATGCCGGTGGCCAGTAAACACCATCGCCAGCCCCGCCTCGTCTGCCGCCCGGATAACCTCGTCATCGCGCATCGAGCCACCCGGCTGGATCACCGCCGTCGCACCAGCTTCCGCTGCTGCCAGCAAACCGTCGGCAAAGGGGAAGAACGCATCTGATGCCACCACCGAGCCCTTGGCGAGACTCTCTCCAAGACCGGCAGCCTTCGCCGCCTCGCCTGCCTTCCATGCGGCGATGCGCGAGGAATCGACCCGGCTCATCTGGCCTGCGCCAATGCCGACCGTCGCGCCATCCTTCACATAGACGATGGCATTCGACTTCACGTGCTTGGCGACACGGAAGGCGAAGCGCAGATCGGCCAGCTCCTGCGCACTTGGCGCACGCTTCGTCACAACCTTGAGTTCCATGTCGTCGACAACAGCATTGTCACGGGACTGCACAAGGAAGCCGCCCGCCACCGTCTTGAGTGTGAGCCCGGCAGCGCGCACATCCGGCAGGCCGCCGGTCACCAGCAGCCGCAGGTTCTTCTTGGCAGCCACCAGCGCAATCGCCTCAGGTGTCGCATCAGGCGCAATGATCACCTCGGTGAAGACCTCGACGATCTTTGCTGCAGCCTCGGCATCCAGCGTCCGGTTCAACGCCACAATGCTGCCAAAGGCTGAAACGGGGTCACAGGCCAGCGCCTTTTCATAGGCCGCAAGCAAGGTGTCGCCGGTTGCCACGCCGCACGGGTTGGCATGCTTGACGATGACGCAGGCCGCAGGCCCTGCCGGATCGAACTCCGCCACGCACTCAAAGGCGGCGTCGGTGTCATTGATGTTGTTGTAGGAGAGCTGCTTGCCCTGCAGCTGGCGCGCGGTGGACACACCGGGCCGGTTCTCAGGGGTGCGATAGAAAGCCGCCTGCTGATGCGGGTTCTCGCCATAGCGCATGGTCTCGGCCAGCACGCCGCCAACGGCGCGCCAGGCTGGCTGCGCCTTGCCGATTGCGGCAGCGAACCAGTTCGAGATCGCCGCATCATAGGCTGCGGTGCGGGCATAGGCCTTCTGCGCGAGAGCGCGGCGCATAACCTGCGTGGTCGCACCCTTGTGCGCGGAAAGGTCAGCAAGGATCGTTGCATAGTCAGTGATATCGACCACAACAGCGACGTCATCATGGTTCTTGGCCGCCGCGCGGATCATGGCCGGACCACCAATGTCGATGTTCTCGACGCAATCTGCATAGGGCTTGCCCGCGGCAACCGTCGCCTCGAATGGATAGAGATTGACCACGAGCAGGTCGATCGGGCGGATGCCATGGGCGAGCATTGCCGCCTGATGCTCGGGATGCTGGCGGATGGCGAGCAAGCCACCATGCACCATGGGATGCAGGGTCTTGACCCGGCCATCCATCATTTCCGGAAAGCCGGTCAGATCAGCCACATCCAGCACGGGCAACCCAGCATCACCCAGCGCCTTCGCCGTGCCGCCTGTCGAGACAAGCTCGATGCCCATCTGATGCAGGCTGCGGGCGAAATCAATGAGGCCCGTCTTGTCGGACACGGAAAGTAGCGCGCGTTCGACGCGGCGAAGCTCGGTCGGCATCAGCAAAATCCAGCTTTGTGCAGTGCAATGGTGCGGCGTGGCCCTAACATGAAGCACCTTGCCACGGGAAGACCCCGCGCTGCGTCGCCTTCAGACGAGCCGGTCGCCGCTCATCGAACTTGTGGACGGCGTGCGACGTGGCGCCGTGCCAATACGGGCAAACCGCCAGATGACCGAGCTGGTGGTGGCCCCGTCAAAGCGGATGACCAGCTGCTCGCGCCGCCGCATCCGGTCAGCGGAAGCAAACAGCACACTCTCCTCGATGGTGACGCGATGGTCCGGAGCCTCGAAAGCCCAGGCCTCGCCCGAAGGCGTCAGTATCAGTGCGCCTGCCCCGTCCTGAACCAGACTGGCCTTGAGCGCCGGGTGCAGGTGAAACCTCAATTCGCAGGGCAGATCCGCCTCGCCCGAAAGCCGCACCACCTGGTCTTCGCCCGACAGGATCGCGCCATCGGCCGACAGTTCAAGCCTGCGATGATGGTCAATGCCGAAGCCCTTGCGATAGCCATCATGGCTCGCCTCAAGCAGCAAACCTTCGCGCCCCACATGGACGTCGCGCGGACCAGCCACAACCCGTCTTGTGCCCATCACTGTGCCAAAGCGGCTGCTGGAGCGCTCGCCAACAGCCAATGTCGAATGCGCGGCCGTCACACGCGCTGCCTGCAGCATTTCAGCTGTGCCGGCTCGCGGCACGCCGCAATTGATGACAAGACGCTGGCCATTGCTGGAAAACTCGAAGGCCAGCGTGCCGGCATGGGCTTGCGCTGAATGTGCGCGCGGCGGCGGCGGGCCTGTATCAACAATGGCGATGCTGTCGCCCGCTTCCATCCGGTCATAGCCGGAATAGGGCGCATGCTCGATGGCGCGGCCGCGCGCGTCGTCATAGGCCACCAGCGTGGCCAGCACATCAGCCTGCGTCAGCCCCATGCCGTTGAAGAGCGCGAGATCCCCGTCGGAATGCCGGAACAGCTTGAGATGCGGCATAATCCGGTCAACCGCCATCACCAGACCGCGCGGCACTTCCAGCCCGCGTGCGAGGCAGGTCTCGCGCAGTGGCAGGAGGTCCAGAAGCAGATCGATGAGCAGCGCCGGGTTGCGGCTGACATGGCCACCATCAGGCAGGATCTGGCGGTCCAGTTCTTTCGAAAGATCGATGCCTGCGCCTTCGCTGCGGCGCTCCAGTCCCTCGAGGCACAGGCAGGCGAGGGCAATCGCCGTCAGGGCCTGAAGGCGTGGCAGACCCGTCAAGGGGCCGGCCAGGGCGCGGTCCAGCTGCTCGATCATCCGGCAGAGCTGGCGCAGGTAACGATCATAGAAGCCGTGGTCCGCCCCTTCCAGCAGCAGGGGCGACTGTGCAAGCCACGACATCAGGCGACGCGCTGTCACGGCAGGTGAGGCAGCGACCGGTGTTCGATCATGCCGCGCGGCAATAAAATCCTCCACCAGGGCGCGCGCATTGGAACGTGCAATCGCCGTATCGGCTGCCCGCAAATGGCGCAGCCAGGCAAAGCCGTAAAGCGCCTCTTCCCAGTCGGGACCCGGCGCATCTACTTCGAAAGGTGACTGGCCCTGGGTTGCAACCGTGCGGCCCGAAAAGGTGAAATAGCCTGCATAGATGTCCATCGCGACCGTCGGATCCGATGTGCGGAGGTCATGCGGGGCAAACAGGAGGCGCGTGCCGTGCAGGCGTCCAAACGGCCAGAAATGACGGCCGACAGCATAGGCATGGCCGCGCACGCGGCGCAAAGCCTTGCCCGCCGCATCACGTGCCAGATCCCCCTTTTCAGACCATGCACCCAAGCGCGCTATCCCGTTCGAAAGTGCCCGATCATCGGTTGCCGATGACCGTCAATCCAAATCAACCAGCAGCAAGTCATAGCCTGACGAGACGGCAGGCGTAAAACCCTGCCCAGCCTGACAGGCGCGGGTTGTCCCCGGCAAGATGGAACGGCAAGGCACGCAGGTCCCCCGCTGGCGTGATCGCTTCAGCGATGCCGCCAATCTCGGCAGGCAGCACAGGCTCGCGCCTGAAATCGGGATGAGCGGCCAGGAACGCCTCGATCTGGTCCTCGCCCTCCTCGCGCTCCAGCGAGCAGGTGCAATAGACCAGACGTCCGCCAGGCTTGGTCAGTTCACCAGCCTTGGCGAGCAGCTTGGCTTGCAGGACCACCAGCTTGGCGAGATCATTCTCGCCCTTGCTCCACGCGACATCCGGATGGCGGCGGATGGTGCCGGTGGCGCTGCAGGGCGCGTCGAGCAGCACCGCATCAAACGGCTCGGCCAGAAAGGCCAGCGCATCCTTGGTGACGACCTTGGCGCTCAGCCCCATCCGCGCCAGATTCTCACGCACGCGCTTCAGGCGCTGGCCGGAACGGTCGACCGCAGTCACATCGGCTCCAGTTGCCGCAAGCTGCATCGTCTTGCCGCCGGGAGCCGCACACAGATCAACAGCGCGCTCGCCCGGCGTGACCTTCAGCAGCTTGGCTGGCAGGCTTGCAGAAGCATCCTGCACCCACCACGCTCCGGCCTCATAGCCCGGCAGCTCGGCCAGTGCGGTGCGCCCGCGCAAGCGCAGTGAGCCCGTCGGCAGCACCAGCGCATCGAGCTGTTCAGGCCAGTCAGCCAGAGGCCCGGCCAATGTCAGATCGAGCGGCGGCTCCTGCGCATGTGCGGTCGCAATCTGGGCGGCCACACCTGCGCCATAGGTTTTGACCCAGCGCGTCAGCAGCCAGTCCGGCGTGTCCTGCATCGGGTCGCTTTGTGCCAGAACAGACGCGCGCTCACGTGTCAGACGGCGGAGCACGGCATTGGCCAGGCCCGCATAACGCAGGCTGCGGCCGTCCTCGCTCAGCAAGCGGATCGCGAGATCCACAGCAGCATGATCGGGCACATCCAGAAACAGGATTTGCGCCGCAGCCGTCGCCATCACCGCCTCGAACGGGCCACCATGTGGCGGGCTGCCCTTGGCCAGCCGCTCGTCAATGGCGCGGCGGATGGTGCCGAAACGGCGGAAGGTGACGGTTGCGATGGCACGCGCCAGCGGCATGTCCTGCGCCAAGGCACCCACGCGCTTGTCATGGGCCCAGCGTTCGAGCGTGTCATCGAGCGCAGTGCGCGCCCGGATCACCTCGTCAACGGCAAAGGCAGCAAGCCTGCGCGCGGCAAGCCCCGGCACGTCATTGGCGGTTCCGCTATAGCCCTCAGACATGCTGGGCCACGCTGGAGATCATTTGGAGAGGCATCGTCATGCTGGTTCCAGTCAAGGTTCTTGGCGTTTGGACAAGACGCATGCTGAAGATCAGCATGTTTCCTGTGCTGCCTTTAGGCTTCTCTGCACAAAATGGCCATCCGAATGATGGTGAAGAGCGACATGTGACAACGCGCTCGCCGGGACACCCTCCACAGCCAGCGTCCGAAGGCGTAAGAGAAACGCAGAAACGTGGTTCAGCAGCAGGCAGACAATGACGGACGACAAGGCAGCAGATCAGGCAATCAGCCCAACAGATGTGCAGGCGGAACCCCGCAAGCTCACGCCGGCTGCCGAACGCGCTCTCGCGGAGGCCACTGAGCGTCGCGCGATGATTGATGCCAAAGCCGCCAGTCTGACGACCGAGAAGGAAATTGCTGGTCGCGGCGGGCTGGAACCCGTTCGCTATAATGACTGGGAAATCAAAGGCATCGCCTCGGATTTCTGAGGCAACCGGGCCGCGTCGATGTGCTCAGCCAAACAGCCGGAACCGACGTTTTGTTGGCTCCACCGCAGGAGCGGCAGCATCGGGCCCCGGATCGTCCGGCGCATGCGGCACCGGGAAAATCACCGGGGCGGCCGGGGCATTTGAAACCGAAACGGCTGCGGGAACAGGCGTGGGAACCTCAGGCATAAGCACAATCGGTGCCGTAACAGGCTCTTCCTGAACCGGCAAAGTCTCAATGACCGGAGCAGCCAGAACCGGGGTCATGACGGGCGGCTCAGCGATATCAGCCATCACATCGTCGATCTGAACGGCAGAAGCGCCAAGCGTGGCTGGCGGCACTGTCCAGCGGAATGCATCCAGCCGCCCGCTGACGGGCGACACCGGCATCCAGCGGTCTGATACCACCCCATCAGCCACCCAGGCGGCATCATGCGGCGCGCGCGTGGCCCGCGACAGCCATTCGCGCACCTTGCCGGCCGCGCCATGCTCGGCTTCTTCAAGTTCTGCCATCAACAGACAGACCCGCATGCTCGCGCCGCCTGCCACCAATGGCAGAAGCACGCTGCGGGCCCGCGCAAAATCGCGGGCCGCGATTGCAGTCCCCGCAACGGCAAGCACGCCTTCAGGATCAGCAGGACGCAAGGCCAGCAGCGTCTCGGCGCGGCCCAGACGGTCCTGCGCGCTGTCACCCGGACGGGCCGCGATGTAAGCCGCCGCGACATCGGGATGAGGCGTATCCTTCCAGGCGGCCTCAAGCAGGCGCGCAGCCTTCTTGGTGTCACCGCGCTCCGCCAGCAACCGTCCGGCAATCGTGACGGCAGGCGTCAGGCCTGGCGCGAGCTTGACGGCTTCAAGGGCGGTGGCGAGCGCCTTGTCGGGCTCGGCCTGCCGCGAATCGACCGCTTCCGCTGCCAGCAGCACGGCGCGCTGGCGCTTGGCCTCGGCCTTGTCCGACAGGCGCAGCGCGGCGCGGCGTTCCACGGCGGTGCGGGCCGCCGCCCAGTCACCCGAGGTCGAATGGAAATCCAGCAGCGCATCATTGGCCCAGGCCAGCGAGGGCGAGCGCCGCACCGCCTCATCGGCAAATGCGCGTGCACCCGCGGCATCATCGCGGCGCCGGGCTTCGACAAACAGGCCGCGCAGGCCCAGCGTGCGGGTTTCAGGCTTGTCCAGCATGGCGCGGAAAGTTGCTTCGGCCTGAACACGGTCGCCTGAAATCTGCGCTGTCTGCGCTTCGAGCAGCAGGGCCAGCGGCTCGTTGGCGGCATATTTGCGCGCGTCCGTGGCGAAGCGACGCGCAGCAACCGGATCACCTGCCGCAACCGCCACCATGCCGCGAGACACGGCATCGAAGCCACGCGCACGCCGGCGCGCCTTTGAGGCGAAGCTGAAGGCACTTGGCAGTCCAAGGACAAAGCGTGCCAGCGAGAACAGCAGGAGCGCAACAAAGGCCAGCGCCGCGACACCGATGGCTGCCACGGCAACACTGGTCTCGATGCGATAGCCCTGCCAGAGCACGGAGACTTCGCCTGGCCGATCAGCCAGCCAGACGGCACCGATCGCCAGCGCAATGATGACAGCGAGATAGACAAGAACACGGAACATCGACGAAGACCCTTTTTGCCGTGACTGCCTGAACTACTTCGACACACCAAGCGCGGAAACGGCATCATCTGCCAGTTTCCGGGCCAGGGCATCCGAATCCAGCCGCAACTTCATGCCACCTGCCAGCGCTTCACCGGCCCGGCGCGCAGGCTCCGGCAGCTGCGCGAACGCGGCCAGACCAGCAGCCATGTCGCCGCGAGACAGCGCCACCTCGATGCTCTGCGTCAGCGCGCCAGGCGATGTGCCGCCAGCGGCACCAACCGCCCGCACCTTCACAACGTTGTCAGCCATCGCCATGAGGCGCTCGGTCAGGCTGGCAGATGCGGCTGTGCTGTCCTCAGACAGCTTGCCTCGCACCTGACGGAACTGTTCCAGCAGCGCTGCCTGCGTCGGCGCACCCTTGGCAGCCACAGCCTCGAGCGCTGCCATGCTGCCTGCGCCAGCTGGCAGCAGCGATGTCAGGGCCTTGAGATCGGCGGCAAAAGGCTGGCCACCCGCAATGGCTTTCTGGATGCGCTCGGCCAGCACCAGGCGCGCCGGCACCGAGGCTGCCGCACCCTGCGAGAGAGCGATCTTCTGGGCCTGCTCGGTGGCCTGTCTGGCTGCATCCTGAGCGATCATCCTTGTCGCATCCTCGGCTTTGCCAAGGCGCGCCGTCAACTCCGTGATCTGGCGGTTCGCTTCCGTGATCCGTGCAGCATTCTCGGGAGCAACGGCAGCACCTTGCGGCTGGGCCGCAACACGCTGGCCGAGCGCCGCGATCTCGGCGGAAGATTTCGCGGCAAGCGCTTCAGCGACAGTCGCCTTGCGGTCAACCGCCTCGATGGCATCGCGCGTCACAGTCTGCTTCTGCAAGGCGTCCAGCTTTGCAGCCAGGGCAGCCGTCGGGTCAGGCAGGGCCAGCGAGGCAGGCAGCAGGCGCGGCGCATAGACCATCGCACCTGCACCCGTCAGGCCGCCAAGCAGACCGGCCAGCGCAAGCGCCAGGCCCCCGAAACCGGATTTTGCAGGGGCAATCGGCAAAGGCGCCACGACAGAAGCGGCAGTCTCGATCACGTCTGGCGGCATGCCAGAAGCAGCTGGCGCTGCAACTGTCTCGGATGGCAGACCGGCCGCAGCCTCGATCACGGGTTCGGATGTGCCGGACGTTGCCACGGTTTCGCCGGCCGCGCTGGCGACAGCGGCAGAACCAGCCGTTGCTGGGACGGAAGGCAAGGGGCGTGGTTTTTTCGACATCGGCAAGTCAGACGCACTCGGGGTTTGGCTCTCTCCATCCGTTCTAGCATCGACCGCAGGCGCATTGCGAGCCTGCAAAAGCCCAAGCACCGAAAACAACGATGCCTCATCAGGATGTTCTGCAACATGTACGGCGCTGGCGCCTGCAAGCTGGAGCGGGCGTGCCACTTCTGGCGAGAGGCACACATGCGCAACACAGCGCGCCGCCTCCGCCAGACCCGCCACATCGCTCAGCCGCAGGAACGTCGCCGCCCCACGCGGCGAATAGTGCAGCACGGCATCGACAGGCAGGCCATTGCGTGGCGCAAGGGCTTCACGTGCCGCTTCAGGCAGCGCCTTCACATCATCGGCGCTGTAGACCCGCCACTCGCAGACCGGGAACCCCGCCTCACGCAGCCAGTCCGGCAGATCGGCATGCCGGTTTTCGCCCGTCGCCAACAGCAGATGCGCACCTTTCGGCAGCGCTTTGGCAATCAGCTCGAACAGGCCATGCCTGTCGCCACCGGCCGAACGTGCATCTGAAAAGCCGGCCTCGCGCGCCAGAACCGCCGTGCGATCGCCGACAGCAAACAACGGCAACAAGCGGCCCGCCGAGGCAAGCGCCTTCGCGAGGAAAGGCAAGGCGTTGCCACTCGTCACCACCAGGGCTGCAAAGGGCCCATCCGGTGGTGCCTCGTCTGTGGCGCGCAGCACAAACAGCGGTGCCAGAACAGCTTCATGCCCGAGCAGACCCAGCGCCTTCGCGCTCTGGCGGCCCTGCTCTTCCGGCCGGAGCACAAGAACGCGCATGACCTTTTCACTCCTTTGCTTCTGCGGGCTTCCGTTTCGGGGCCTGCAACGCTAATCAGTCGCAGGGGCTGTTAGCGAAATCCTATGACAGCGCTGTTGCAGGCGCCACCGCCACCAAGGGACCAAATCCGTCGCATGCGCATTCTGGGAATTGAAACGACATGCGACGAAACCGCTGCAGCGGTCGTCAGCCTTGGCGAAACCGGGCGGCCGAAAATCCTTTCGAACGAGATCCTCAGCCAGATCGCGGCGCATGCGGCCTTTGGTGGTGTCGTCCCCGAGATCGCGGCTCGCGCCCATGTCGAGGCGATTGACCGGGTCATTGGCCGGGCACTCGATGTTGCGGGCCTGACGCCGAATGACCTTGACGCTGTCGCGGCTGCTGCGGGTCCAGGCCTTGTGGGCGGCGTCATGGTCGGTCTGACCGCAGCCAAGGCGATTGCGCTGGTGGTCCAGAAACCCTTCATCGCGGTCAATCATCTGGAAGCGCACGCGCTGACAGTGCGGCTGACCGATGATGTGACCTTCCCCTATCTGTTGCTGCTGGTCTCGGGGGGACACACGCAGATTCTGGCCGTGCGCGGCGTTGGCGATTATCTGCGGCTCGGCACCACCATCGATGATGCGATGGGCGAGGCCTTCGACAAGATCGCCAAGATGCTCTCCCTGCCCTATCCGGGTGGCCCATCAGTCGAGCGTGAAGCGGAAAAGGGCGATCCGGAACGTTTCGAGTTTCCGCGCCCGATGGCTGGCCGTGCCGCGCCGGATTTCTCGCTGTCCGGCCTCAAAACCGCGGTTCGCGTGCTGGCCGAGCGCATTGCGCCCCTGTCGGATCAGGATGTGCGTGACATTTGCGCCTCGTTTCAGGCGGCAATCGTTGATGTGGTGGTGGACCGCACGCGCGCCGGGATGCGGGCCTGCCGGGCCGCCGGCATCCGCCCCAGCGTGCTGGTTGTGGCGGGCGGTGTGGCCGCCAACGGGCCAATCCGGCGCGGGCTGACGCGGTTGGCGACCGAGGTCGGCCTGAGGTTGGTCGCGCCGCCAATTGCGCTGTGCGGCGACAATGGCGCGATGATCGCATGGGCAGGGCTGGAGCGGCTGCGGCTCGGGCTCGTTGACGACATGAGCTTTGTCGCCCGTCCGCGCTGGCCGCTGACCGAACTGGCGCTTCCTGCTGCAATGCCCGACCCTGCGCCCGCCGCATGAGCGCCACGGTTTTCTCGCGCATCGGCGTGATCGGCGCCGGAGCCTGGGGCACGGCTCTGGCGCTTGCTGCCACGCGTGCTGGTCGGGAGGTCATGCTCTGGTCGCGTGACAGCGAAACATCGAGCACCATTCGCGCGACGGGCATGGCGCCGCGCCTGCACGGCATCAGATTGCCTGCAAGCATCACGCCCACTGCCGATCTGGCGGCACTTGCCGATTGCCGTGCCTTCATCCTGGCTGTGCCCACGCAGGTGCAGCGCGAGGTGATCGAGGCCATGGCGCTGGTGCTGCCGGCCGGAAAGCCGGTGATCTCCGCCGCAAAGGGCATCGAGCGCAGCACGGGCCAGTTCGTCACCGAGGTCAT
>JANMMX010000413.1:0-14848 GCA_031373605.1 Allobosea sp.
GATCTGGCGGATGCCGCCGCCCGAACCGATCGACTGATAGTTCAGGCCGATGCCGGTCTCTTTCTTGTAGGCTTCAGCCCACTTGGCGTAGATCGGGAAGGGGAATGTCGCGCCGGCACCGGTGATGTCGGCTGCCTGGGCGTTGCCTGCGAACGTGAATGTCACGGCTGCGGCGAGGAAAAAATTGCGCATGGTTGATGTCCTTTGGGGGCGATCTTAATGACGACCGTCATCAACACTGGTTTGATGACGTTTGAATGACAGACCGTCATGTTGCCAGACGCGGCAACTGAATCTCCATGCAGGTTCCCTGGCCGATCTTGCTCTCGATGCTCAGGCGGCCGCGATGTCGCAAAACGATATGTTTGACAATCGCAAGGCCGAGGCCGGTGCCGCCTGCCTCGCGGCTGGCCATGGTGTTCACGCGGTAGAAGCGTTCGGTCAGACGTGGCAAATGTTCTGATGCAATGCCAGGCCCGTCATCAGTGACAGTCACCAGCATTTCGCTCGGGCCGAGCGCCAGCGTCACGCTGACCTTGCCACCATGCCGCCCATACTTGATCGCATTCTCGATCAGGTTCTCGACCATGCGGAGCAACTCGTCGCGATCACCTGCAATATGTGCCGGCATGTCCGGCAGCGAGACAGCAATTGTGGTCTCGCGTTCGACAGCCAGCAAAGACAGCGAATTGACGATTTCCTTGATGATGCCGGACAGATCGACTTTCTGGTCCGGCACAAGATGCGCCTTCATCTCGATGCGCGACAGCGACAGCAGATCATCGATCAGGCGCGACATGCGCAGGCCCTGATCGCGCATGATGCCGAGGAAGCGCTCGCGCGCCTGAACATCATGACGCGCAGCCCCTTGCAAAGTCTCGACAAATCCGAGCATCGAGGCCAGTGGCGTGCGCAATTCATGGCTGGCGTTGGCGATGAAATCAACACGCATGCGGTCTGTCGCGCGCGAAGCAGTGAGGTCATCAAAGGTCATCACCACCGCAGATCGCTTCTCTTCCAATGTCAAACCTGACAGCTGAACGCGAAACAGGCGCTCGACAGGCACGCGCTCGCTGAGCTCGACACTTTGCGTCGGCGCACCCGCGGCCACGGAGCGGATGGCGTCGGTCAGATCCGGATCGCGCAGCACGAGCCCGATGGGTTGGCCCATGACGAGCTCGGGGAAAAGCTGCTGCGCTTGCGGGCTTGCGGCAGCAACCAGGCCGGCCGGATCAACCAGAATCGCGGGCAATCCAAGCGCCTGAAAAACCTGACCCGCATTGACCTTGAACATCACAGGAAGGTTCCATTGATTGGGGCTGGAAGGATGCACGGTTGGTTGCCTGAGGATGGACGTCTGCTAACGTGACAGTGCATTCACACAAGGACAAGCAGACATGACAAGCACAAAGGCGGCGCGAACTTCGAGGGCCCTGACAACGGGGCTGGTAGCCGAGCCGGCCGCCATTCCTGTCGACATTCCTGCCGCCGGGGCACCGGTCACTGCCGCCCAGATGCGAAAGAAGGCCTCCAAGGCTCGCAAGACAGCTGCGGTGATGTCTGCCGAACATGACAATACGAAGACAAGACATTTCGATATCATGACAGTCGCCCTGCCCAAGGCCATCGACAAGGCGGCTTTTGGCAGCGGTGACTATCCCTATGACAAGAAGCTCAAGCGCAAGCGCTATGACAGGGAAATGGATCTGCTGCAGATCGAGTTGCAGAAAATGCTGGCCTGGATCAAGGAGAGCGGCGAACGACTCGTGATCGTGCTCGAAGGACGGGACGGCGCTGGCAAGGGCGGCGCGATCTCGCGCTTCACGCAACATCTCAATCCGCGCCATGCCCGCATTGTTGCTCTGTCGAAGCCTTCGGAAGCCGAGAAGGGGCAATGGTATTTCCAGCGCTATGCCGCGCTGATGCCGACGCGTGGCGAGATCGTTTTCTTCGACCGATCCTGGTACAACAGGGCTGGTGTCGAGCGCGTCATGAATTTCTGCACGCCAGACCAAACCGAGGTGCTCCTGCGGGAAGCACCGGCCTTTGAAGGCATGATGGTTCGCGATGGCATGCGCATGATCAAGCTGTTCCTGACCATCGGGCGCGAAATGCAGATCAAGCGGTTGCACGCGCGCTATCATGACCCGCTGAAGCGCTGGAAGCTCTCGCCGATCGATTTTGAGGCGATCGCAAAGTTCGACGATTATTCGACCAGTTTCGAGAAGCTGCTGGACCGGACCTCGACCGAGTGGGCACCGTGGACCATCATCCGCGGCAATGACAAGCTGCGCACCCGGCTCAATGCAATCCGGCATGTGTTGGCTCAGGTTCCCTATACCAACAAGGACGAGGCCGCGATTGGCGCAGTCGATCCGAAAATCGTGCTCAACTCAGCGACATTCCTGAAAACAGGTGGCGAAGAAGGGTAGGACCTTTGCGTCCGATGCTCACAGAGGGCGGGTGCGAATGCGTCGCGCGATTTCGTAGAGTGCGAGCAATGCCAGCGCGAGCACGAACGGAATGAGGTAGTAGAACAGCCGGAACAACAGCAATGCGCCAATGATCGACTGATAGGGCAACTGGCTGAGTGCGATCAGCATTGTCGCCTCGAACACGCCGAGGCCGCCTGGCGCGTGGCTGGCAATGCTGATGAGACAGGCAAAGACATAGACCGCGAGAAATGCTTCGTACGTGATGCCATGTCCGCCGGGCAGCAGCACAAACAGCACGGTCGCAGCGGAACAGAGTTCCAGCGCCCCAAGGGTCATCTGGGCCAGCGTCAGCCCAGGTCCCGGCAAGGGCAGGCGCCAGCCCTTCACCTTGATGGAGCGGTCACCCGTCGCCACCCAGAACAGGTAGGCCGCGACCACCGCAAAAACCCCGATACCGACCATTTGCATCACGAATGGCGTCGTGCGCGCGAGCTTCGCGACAGGCTCGGCCGCATAGGACAGCGCGACCCCCAGCACCAGCCCCATGCCGAGCCAGAAGGTGAGGCCTGCGATGATCGTCAGGCTGGCGATTTCACTCGTGCGCACACCACGCGGTGAATAAACCCAGTAACGCACCGAGCCTGCTGTCACGAGCGGAAAGCCCAGAGTGAAGCTCACGGCGTAGCTGCTGAAAGAGCCCAGCGCGGTCGTGCCAAAAGGAATCGACAACCCCAATCGCTTGAGCGCCAGCGCGTCATAGCCCGACAGCAGAAGATAGCTCAGTGCGGCGAAACCTGCAGCCATGAGCAGTTGCTCGCGGCTCGTGTGGGAAAATGCATTCCTGAGATCATCTGGCTCGATCTCGCGGACAATGAGCCAGAGCACAACGATGGATGATACAAATATGATGATGCTGGCCAGCGGGCCGAGCCACCACAAGCGGCTGCGCTTTCGACTGCCTGGCACGGCATCAGCAGTGTAACGGGGATCAGACATGATGCGGGCCAGTGACGATTGTAAGGAACATGCTTTGTCGGCCTTGCCTTACCTCGGCTCTCAAGCCACGCGGCTTCAGTCTCAGGTCTTGCGATAGACCAGCAATGTCTTGAACAGCCCGACTTTTTCGACACTGCGGGTCGTCGCCCATTGCGCAATGATCGGTTCGGCAGAGGCAAAGGCAAATGAGCCAGTGTAAAACAGGATGTAGCCACCAACCTCGGTCTGGTCGGTGAAGAGCTGCATCACTTCAAGGTCCGTCAGCGCGCCATAAGCGTCGTTCTTCTCGTTCCGGAACTCGCAGGAGTGGAACAGCGTCACGATGTCGAAGCGCGGCAGGAGCTTTGCGTTGCTGGTGTAAATGTCGCCAAAATAGCAGGAATACATCTTGGTCAGCTCGGGCTGGTCCTTGGCGAGCTTGATCCAGGATTCGTATTCGGGTGTCGAGGCCGTGATCGACAGCACCGGATTGTTCAGCTCAGGTTCAGCACAGCGGATGCCTACGTAATGGTGCCCGCCGGAACCGAAATGGTAAATCGTCTTGCCTGTAGCAGCTGTCTCTTCAAGCCACTCGACGAAATGCACGTCGCAAGGGCATTGCTCGATCCGCAGACCCCAGAACACATCCCAGGTGTTAAGCATCTCAGTCTCCAGCATGGCATCCGCTACACCGAGACAGCGGTGTTCATCTCGTGTGGACTACATGCGTCTCCGTCGTGCGCGATGCAAGAGGCCTCGTGCCGAGGACCTCGCCAAAAGCCTGATTCTGCTTGACCTCGTTCCCGCCAGCCCGTTTCTGGGTGTCGGTATTGTGACATTGCCTTCCAGAGGCTGATTTTCGGGATTGATATGTCATCCGGACCTGCCTTTGTACCCTTTTCCGATCTTGATCGGCTTGTTGTCTGGCAACGTTTCTGGCGGCTGGCCAGAACCTTCTGGACAGGCGAGCGCCGCGCCCGCGCGTGGATTCTGTTTGCACTTTTGGCTGTCGGGCTCGTGCTCGTCCTGTGTGTCAATTTCTCGGTCAACCGCTGGCAGAGCGCTCTTTTCAATGCGCTGGAGAAAAAGGAAGGGCCGCGCGCCATCGCTGTTCTCTGGCTTTTGCCATTGATCGTCATTGGTGCCGCTGCAGCGGGCGCGCTTGTCGTCTGGTCGCGTGAAACGCTTCAGGCAACTTGGCGCGCATGGATCGTGGCAACGCTGTCTGAACGTTGGCTTGCAGAGAGCCGCTACTACCGGCTCCAGCGACATGACATCGAGCCCGCCAATCCGGAGTATCGTATTGCCGATGATGTGCGCATGTCCGTGGAACCGCTGGTGGATTTTGCCATTGGCTGGTTCTCGGCCCTGCTGGCAGCGATCACGTTCATTGGCGTGTTGTGGAGTGTTGGCGGCTCCTGGTCCTTCAAGGCCGACGGGACAACTTACACGATCCCGGCATTCATGGTTCTGGCAGCGCTCGTTTATGGCATCGCGCTCAGCCTGCTCACCTGGATCATCGGTCGCCCGCTCGTGCCAGCCATCACGAAACGCAATGAGGCCGAGGCACTTTTGCGGTTTGAGTTGACGCGCGTGCGCGAGCATGCCGAGCGGATCGCGGCAGAAAATGGTGGCCCTGACGCGGCTCGCTCGGTGCTTGCCACCTACAAACTCGTGCTGGATCGTTCACTCATCATGATCCGCTACCATGTCCGCCTGACCTGGGTGGCGAATGGCAGCGGCGTTCTTGTGCCGATCATCGCCACCGCGCTTGCCACGCCCAAATATCTCGCTGGCGACATGTCGCTGGGCGATCTGGTGAGCCTGGGGCCCGCTTTCCAGCAGGTTCAACTGGCCATGGCCTGGCTTGTGGACAATTTCAGACAGGTTGCTCTCTGGTATGCGTCTGCAGGACGTGTCTCGGATATGGTCAATGCCATGGATCTGGTCGACGGCACTTCACCGGACGAGCCAAGCCTGTCGCAAGACAATGCGCCTTATGCTGCGGTCTCAGGCAACCGGACACAACACTGAGGGGATGCGCGGATGCGGATCGAGAATGACCCGAAGCTGGATTTTCGTGACGTCCTGATCAGGCCCAAACGCTCGACTCTGGCCAGCCGCAGCGGCGTCGAGATCGAGCGCGCCGTGCCGTTTCGCCATGCAAAGCATGGCTGGACCGGCTTTCCGCTGATCGCGGCCAACATGGACGTTGTCGGCACGATGAGCATGGCGCGCACGCTAAAGCGATTTGGCGCAATGGTCGCCCTGCACAAATACTACAGCATAGAGCAACTCGTGACTTTCCTGCATTCGGACGACAGTTCCAACAGCTTCTACACGATCGGCACCAACGAAGCCGATCAGGACAAGCTGGCTGCGGTCAAGAAACAGGTCCCGGTCCCGATGATCTGCCTTGATGTGGCCAATGGCTACGCCGAGGCCTTCATCGACATGGTCAAGCGCGTGCGCGATGCCAATCCCGATTCCGTCATCATGGCCGGGAATGTCGTCACCGGCGACATGACGGAGGCGCTGGTTCTGGCAGGCGCTGACATCGTCAAGGTCGGAATCGGGCCGGGCTCGGTCTGCACGACGCGCAAGATGACCGGCGTCGGCTATCCGCAGCTGTCGGCGATCATCGAATGCGCCGATGCCGCACACGGTTTGAAAGGGCAGGTTTGCGGCGATGGCGGCTGCACGGTGCCGGGCGATGTGGCCAAGGCCTATGGCGCCGGTGCCGATTTCGTGATGCTGGGCGGCATGCTGGCTGGCCACGATGAATGCGAGGGCGAGTTGCGCTTCGAGACGAGAGACGGCGAGAAAATGCCTGTTGCCATGCAATTCTACGGCATGTCTTCCGACACCGCGATGAACAAGCATGCGGGCGGCGTCGCGAAGTATCGCGCATCCGAGGGCAAGACAGTCGAGGTGCCCTATCGCGGCCCCGTCGAGGCCACGATGCAGGAGATCATGGGCGGGGTGCGTTCGATGATGACCTATATCGGCGCCACGCGCCTGAAAGAGGTGCCCAAGCGCACCACCTTCATCCGCGTTGGCGCGCAGCTGAACACGATTTTTGGCAACTGAGGCAGTGGCACCAGCGCAAGAAAGCCCGGTTGTTCAAAGCCATACTGGCGTGGTCGTCATCGGCGCAGGTCCGGCAGGCCTGATCGCGGCGCAGAAGCTGGCAGAGGCCGGGCACAGGGTCACCATTTTTGACCGCATGCCCTCGCCGGGACGCAAGTTCCTGCTGGCCGGTCGCGGCGGACTGAACCTCACGCATAGCGAGGATCTGCCAGCCTTCCTGGCGCGCTACGGTGTGGCGCAGCCCTGGCTGACTGAAGCCATCATGGCCTTCCCGCCAGACGCCTTGCGCCACTGGAGCGAGGCCCATGGCGAGACGACCTTTGTCGGCTCCAGTGGGCGCGTGTTTCCGCAGGGCTTCAAGGCCTCGCCGCTACTGCGCGTCTGGTTGCGGCATCTGACGGCGCTTGGCGTAAGCTTCCAGCTTGGCCAGCGCTGGCTTGGCTGGGCGGCGGACGGGAGCTTGCGGTTCGTCAGCACCAAAGGAGCCGAGTCGCTGCTGCAGCCTGCCGCAACCTTGCTGGCACTAGGCGGCGCGAGCTGGCCTCGCATGGGGTCAGATGGGGCCTGGACAGAGCTGCTCATGGGGCGCGGAATCGATGTGCGCCCGTTGTTGCCAGCCAATTGCGGATTCAGCCTGACGTGGTCAGAACATCACCGGCAGCGCTTTTCCGGAACGCCCCTGAAGCGCATCGCCCTGTCATTTGGCGCCGCGCAAAGCCGGGGTGACATGATGGTGACCGAGGCCGGCATCGAAGGCGGTGCTGTCTATGGGCTCTCAGGCCCCTTGCGTGATGCCGTCCTGCGTGATGGACAGGCGACCGTGATGCTCGATCTGCGGCCCGATGTGACCCGCGAGATGCTGGTGCGGCAGCTGGCAAAGCCACGCGGCAGCCAGAGCCTGTCCAACCACCTGCGCAAGGTGGCGGGCCTTTCGCCGGTGGCCCTCTCGATCCTGCGCGAGGCGCTGGCTGGACCCTTGCCGCAGGAGGTGGATGCGCTTGCAGACGCCATCAAGGCCGTGCCTCTCAAGCTGACTGGCATCAGCCCGATTGCCCGCGCTATCTCCAGCGCAGGCGGCATTGCCGCATCCGAACTGGACGAACATTTCATGCTGAAGGCACTGCCCGGCGTCTTCGCGGCTGGCGAGATGCTGGACTGGGAGGCGCCCACCGGGGGCTACCTGCTGCAGGCCAGTTTTGCCACGGGTGTGGCAGCGGCTGCCGGGATCAACGCCTGGCTGAACCGGCCAGACGCTTGAGACGATAGAGCTCTTCAAGCGCCTGGCGCGGTGTCAGATCATCAAGATCGAGCTGCGCCAACGCCTCACCGACCAGATCGGCCTGAGGGGCGGCTTGTGGCTGGGCGCGCTGAACCGGCGCGGCGAAGAGCGGCAGATCGTCGACGAGTGCCGCCACAGGCTTCTCGCGCTCGGTCTTTTCCAGCTCATGCAGAATGGCCTTGGCCCGCTCGACGACGGCGGGCGGCAGCCCTGCCAGCCGTGCGACCTGGATGCCATAGGAGCGGTCGGCCGCGCCTGCCACAACCTCGTGCAGGAACACGACATCACCGTTCCATTCCGTCACGCGCATTGTCGCGTTGCTGACGCGCGCGAGCCGCTCGGCCAAGGCGGTCAGCTCATGATAATGCGTCGCAAACAGCGCCCGGCAACCATTGCTTTCGTGCAGATGCTCGATGGCGGCCCAAGCAATCGACAACCCGTCAAACGTTGCCGTGCCGCGCCCGATTTCGTCCAGAATGACCAGCGCGCGCGAGCCCGCCTGGTTGAGAATCGCGGCGGTCTCGACCATCTCGACCATGAAGGTGGAGCGGCCACGCGCCAGATCGTCAGCCGCGCCGACGCGGCTGAACAGCCGGTCGACAATGCCGATGCGTGCCGAGGTGGCGGGCACATAGGAACCCATCTGCGCCAGGATCGCGATCAGCGCGTTCTGGCGCAGGAAGGTGGACTTGCCGGCCATGTTGGGGCCCGTCACCAGCGAGATCGCGCCGCCGCCTGCATCCGGTGAACCGGAAAGATCGCAGCTGTTGGCGATGAAGCTCTTGCCGTCGCGCCGGAGGGCCGCCTCCACCACTGGGTGGCGCCCGCCTTCGATGGTGAAGGCAAGCGTGTCTTCCATCTGCGGACGGAACCAGCCCAGATCGACCGCGAGTTCAGCCAGAGAAGCCGCGACATCAATTTGTGCCAACGCATCGGCGACAGACTTGATCGCCATGGCATGGGCCATGACCAGCCTATGCAACTCGTCAAAAAACCCGGCCTCGCGCCGCAAGGCACGGTCTGCCGCCGAGGCAATGCGCGACTCGAGCTCACCCAGCTCGACACTGGTAAAGCGCATGACATCGGCCATGGTCTGGCGATGTACGAAGACTTCACGCCATGGTGCTGCCAGAAAACCCTCGCCTGCGACCTGCGGCACCTCGACAAAAAAACCCAACACATTGTTGTGCTTGATCTTGAGCTGCCTGACGCCGGTATCAGCCGCATAACGCCCCTGCAGGGCGGCAATCACCTTGCGGGAATCAACTTGAAGCAGCCGCAACTCATCCAGTTCATCATCGAAACCAGCCCGCACAAAGCCACCATCGCGGCGCGACAACGGCACCTCGTCAGCCAGAGTGGCCAGCAGCCTTTGGGCCATCACGACATCGAATTGCTCAAGACAGGCGACAGCCTCGGTCATGAGTGCTGGCAATTCCGGGCCTGCCCGAAGGCGCGCGGCCACGGCATGGGCAGCGACAAGTCCCTGCCCGAGGGCCAGCAGATCACGCGGGCCGCCGCGCTCGAGCGCAAGCCGCGACAGGGCACGCGACAGATCACCAATGCCAGACAGGGCCTTGCGCGCATCCTCGCGCAACCCCGGCTCCGACCGAAAAAACGCGACGCTGTCATGGCGTTGCGCAATGTCGGCGAGGTTTGTCAGTGGACCCGCCAGCCGCTCGGCCAGCAGGCGTCCACCGCTGGAAGTGACCGTGCGGTCGATCGTGGCCAGCAGTGAGCCTGCACGGTTGCCTGACAAGGTGCGCATCAGCTCAAGATTGGCGCGCGTGGCCGCATCGATCTGCATCGCTGCATCCGGCTGCTCGCGCAGTGGCGGCGACAGGGGCGGGCGCACGCCAAGCTGCGTCCGTTCCACATACATCAGCGCCAGACCAGCGGCTGCAATCTCCACAGCGGAGAAGGAGCCGAACGCCTCAAGCGTGCTGACGCCGAAAAAGGATGTCAGGCGCCGCTCGGCGCTGGTCTGGTCGAGGCCATCGCGGGCAACCGGCGTTACCGCAGCGCGGGCGTCGCGCCAGAGCTGGCGCAATTCGGCATCCTCGTGCAGCGCATCAGGGCAAATGATCTCGCGCGGGTCCAGCCGGGCCAGCTCAGGCGCGAGTCCGGCAAGCGATGTCTGCATCACGGTGAAATGGCCGGTCGAGATATCGACCGCTGCCAGCCCGAAAACCTGCTGGTCTTCACTCAGATGGCGGCGCGCCAGCGCCACAAACAGATTGGCCTGGCCCGGCTCAAGCAAGCGCTCCTCGGTGATGGTGCCCGGCGTGACCAGCCGCACGACGGATTTGCCGCCGCGCTTCTTCGCCTCTGCCGGGTCCTCGGTCTGCTCGCAAACGGCGACGCGATGGCCAGCAGCAATCAGGCGCTGGAGATAGTCATCGGCGCGCTCGACAGGCACGCCGCACATCGGGATGTCCTCGCCCTGATGCTTGCCACGCTTGGTCAGCACGATGCCAAGCGTTCGCGAGGCAATCTCGGCATCATCGAAGAACATCTCGTAGAAATCGCCCATCCGGTAAAACAGGATCGAGTCGGCATTCGCAGCCTTGATCTCGATGTATTGCGCCATCATCGGTGTTGGCCGCGCATGCTCTGCAGCAGCTGGCCGAGACGCGTCATAGCTCGCCTGCGGGGCGGATGGCGGAAGATGGTCATTCATCACCCTGTCGCTAACAGAAAACACAAAGACGATCACGCCTCCGGATCATCCCCATCATCGGAAAGCGTGGACAAGCCGACCTTGTGGCAGGTGCTGGCCTTGGCTTATGGTCCCGCTCCCAACGAGAACCGCCCCAACACGAACCGCCCGAAGAACGCGCCAGCAAAAAGAAGTGCCAGACATGCCGGAAATGCCCCCCAAGCGCACCCGCCCGACCTTCACCGATCAGGAGGCGCTGCTTTTTCATTCACAGGGCAAGCCTGGCAAGCTCGAGATCATCCCGACAAAGCCGATGGCGACGCAGCGCGACCTTTCGCTGGCCTATTCGCCCGGTGTGGCCGTGCCGGTGCTGGCGATCGCGGAAGACCCGAGCAAAGCCTATGACTACACAACGCGCGGCAATCTGGTCGCCGTCATCTCCAATGGCACGGCCATTCTCGGTCTCGGCAATCTGGGCGCGCTCGCCTCCAAGCCGGTGATGGAAGGCAAGGCCGTGCTGTTCAAGCGCTTTGCCGATGTCGATTCCATCGATCTGGAAATCGACACCGAAGATCCGGATGCCTTCATCAATGCGGTGCGCTATCTCGGCCCTTCCTTCGGCGGCATCAACCTCGAAGACATCAAGGCGCCCGAGTGCTTTATCATCGAGCAGCGCCTGCGCGAGCTGATGGACATACCGGTTTTCCATGATGACCAGCATGGCACGGCGATCATCGCCGCCGCCGGCCTCATCAATGCGCTCGACCTGACGGGTCGTGACATCCAGTCGACGCGGCTCGTGGTGAATGGCGCGGGTGCTGCGGCCATTGCCTGTACGGAACTGCTGAAGGCGATGGGCTTCAAGCCGGACAACGTCATTCTTTGCGACACCAAGGGTGTGATCTGGCAGGGCCGCACGGAGGGCATGAACCAGTGGAAGTCGGCTCATGCCGCCAAGACCGACAGGCGCACGCTGACCGAGGCGATGGCCGGTGCGGACGCTTTTTTCGGGCTCTCGCAAAAAGGGGCCGTGACCGCCGAGATGGTGCGCTCGATGGCACCAAACCCGATCATCTTTGCCATGGCGAACCCGGACCCGGAAATCACGCCGGAGGAAGTGGCTGCCATTCGCGATGATGCGATCATGGCCACCGGCCGCTCGGACTATGCCAACCAGGTCAACAACGTGCTGGGCTTCCCCTACATCTTCCGGGGCGCGCTGGATGTGCGCGCCACGACCATCAACATGGAAATGAAAATTGCAGCCGCTCAGGCGCTGGCTGATCTGGCCCGAGAAGACGTGCCGGACGAGGTCGCCTCTGCCTATCAGGGCGCACGCCCGCGTTATGGCCGCGAGTATATCATCCCCGTGCCGTTCGACCCGCGCCTGATCCATGTTGTCCCGGTGGCGGTGGCGCAGGCTGCGATGGACACAGGCGTGGCCGGCAAGCCGATTGTCGACATGGTGGCTTACAAGGCACAGCTTTCGGCGCGCAGGGACCCGGTGGCCGGCACGCTGAACCGCATCATCGAGCGGGTGCGGCGCTATCCCAAACGCGTGGTGTTTGCCGAGGGCGAGGAAGAGCAGGTCATCCGCGCTGCCATGTCCTTTGTAAACCAGGGACTTGGCCGCGCCATCCTCGTGGGGCGGGAAGACCGCATCACCGAGACGGCCACTTTTCTTGGCATCGATCTCGAAGGCAAGGACATCGAGATCCACAATGCGCGGCTGTCGCACCGCAACGCCACCTATGCGCAGTTCCTCTATGAGCGCCTGCAGCGGCATGGCTACCTGTTCCGCGATTGCCAGCGGATGATCAACCAGGACCGCAACCATTTTGCCGCTGCCATGGTCCAGCTGGGCGACGCGGACGCCATGGTCACCGGCGTGACGCGGAACTATTCGGTTGCACTGGAAGATGTCCGCCGTGTCATTGATGAGAAGCCGGGCCACAGGCTGATTGGCCTGTCGATCGTGCTGGCGCGCGGGCGCACCGTGCTGGTGGCGGACACCGCCATCACCGAGATGCCTACCGCGCAAGAGCTGGCCGAGATCGCCATCGAGGCGGCAGGGGCTGCGCGTCGGCTTGGCTATGAGCCACGCGTCGGGATGCTGGCCTTCTCTTCCTTCGGCCACCCGCCAGGAGAGCGTTCGGAAAAGGTGCGCGAGGCCGTCAAGATCCTCGACGGTATGCGGCTCGATTTCGAATATGATGGCGAGATGGCGGCTGATGTCGCACTCAATCGCGATCTCATGGCGCAATATCCGTTCTGCCGCCTGACAGCGCCGGCCAACGTGCTTGTGATGCCGGCTTTTCACTCGGCCTCGATCTCGACGAAAATGCTGCAGGAGCTGGGCGGCTCTACCGTGATCGGCCCGCTGATCGTCGGCCTCGACAAGGCGGTGCAGATCGTTCCGCTGGGTGCGCGCGATTCCGACATCACCAACATGGCCGCCCTGGCCGCCTTCAACATTGGCGGCTAAGTTATGGCTTCGAAGGGCGGGGCAGGATCGCTGGCCAGCGCAGAGCCCGTTGTCGTTTTCGATGTCGGCAATGTGCTGTTACGCTGGGATGTGCGGCTTCTTTACCGGAAGCTGTTTGCCGATGCGGCGCAGATGGACGTGTTCCTTTCGACCATCTGCACGCCAGCCTGGAATCTGGAGCAGGATCGCGGCCGGACATGGGCCGAGGGCGTCGCACTGCTTGTGGCGCAACACCCGCAATGGGAGGCGGAAATCCGCGCCCATGACGAACGCTGGGGCGAGACCATCAGCGGCCCGATCTCAGGCAGTGTCGAGGTGCTGGAACGGCTGAAGGCGCTGGGCAAACCTGTCTATGCCATCACCAATTTCTCGGATGAGAAATGGATTGAAGCGACGGCCCGCTTTCCGTTTCTGGCGCTGTTCGACGGCGTGGTCGTCTCGGCGCGCGAGCGCCTGCTGAAGCCGGACCCGGCGATCTATCATGTGCTGCTCGAGCGCTACAATCTGGCAGCCGAAGACTGCATCTTCATCGACGACAGCGCCGCCAACATCGCAACCGCGCGCCAGCTCGGCATGCAGACGGTGCATTTTGTCGAGCCCATCGATCTGGCGGCAGAGCTGAGGCGTCTCGGCGTCAAGCTCTGATCGCGCTCAGTCGTCCATCTTCAACGCAGCGATGAAGGCTTCCTGCGGAATCTCGACCTTGCCGAATTGCCGCATGCGCTTCTTGCCCTCTTTCTGCTTGTCGAGCAGCTTGCGCTTGCGGCTGACATCGCCGCCATAGCACTTGGCGGTCACGTCCTTGCGCAGGGCGCGGATCGTCTCGCGCGCGATGATCTTGCCGCCAATCGCGGCCTGCACCGGGATCTGGAACATGTGCGGCGGGATCAGCTCCTTCAGCTTCTCGCACATGGCGCGGCCACGCATGTCGGCGCGCGTGCGGTGGACCAGCATGGAGAGCGCATCCACCGGCTCGGCATTGACGAGGATCGACATGCGCACGAGGTCGCCCTCGCGGTAATCGGTGATTGCGTAGTCAAACGAGGCATAACCCTTGGAGATGGATTTCAGCCGGTCATAGAAATCGAACACGACCTCGTTCAGCGGCAGGTCATAGACGACCTTTGCGCGCGATCCGACATAGCCCAGATCGATCTGGAGGCCGCGCCTGTCCTGGCAAAGCTTCAGCACGGAGCCGAGATACTCGTCCGGCGTGAAGATCGTAGCGCGGATCCACGGCTCCTCGATGCTCTCGATCTTCATCACATCGGGCATATCGGCGGGGTTATGAAGTTCCTTCACCTCACCGCCCGTCATGGCGATGTGATAGACCACCGAAGGCGCAGTCGAGATGAGGTTGAGGTTGAACTCGCGCTCCAGCCGCTCCTGGATGATTTCCAGATGCAGCAAACCGAGAAAACCGCAGCGGAAACCGAAGCCGAGCGCTGCTGACGTCTCCATCTCGTAGGAGAAGCTCGCATCGTTCAGGCGCAGCCGGCTCATGGCGGCCCGCAAGGTCTCGAAGTCCGCCGCATCGACCGGGAAGATGCCACAGAACACCACCGGCTGCACCGGCTTGAAGCCTGGCAGCGCCTGCACGCACTGGCGTTTGTCTTCCGTGATGGTGTCGCCGACGGCGGTATCCGCCACTTCCTTGATCGAGGCCGTGAAGAACCCGACCTCGCCGGGGCCCAGAATCTGCACCTCGTTCATCTTGGGCTTGAAGACGCCGACGCGGTCAACGCCATAAGCGGCATTGGCGCGCATCATGCGGATGGTCATGCCCTTCTTCAGCGTGCCGTCGATGATGCGCACCAGCACCACGACGCCGAGGTAGGCATCATACCAGGAATCGACCAGCAGCGCCTTCAGCGGCGCTTCCTTGTCGCCCTTGGGCGCTGGAAGACGCGTGACGATGGCCTCCA
>JANMMX010000052.1:0-8205 GCA_031373605.1 Allobosea sp.
TTCTTGGCCGCCAGCACGGAGGCCTGCGGGTTGGTCTGCGTGTCTTCCGCAATGACTTCCAGCATCCGTCCGCCTGCGCCACCAGCGGCGTTCACCACTGCCACGGCGGCCTGGATCATCTTCTGCATGCCAGAACCATAAGGGCTGCCGGCACCCGTGATCGGGTTCAGCGCACCGATGCGAAAGGCTGCGCCCTGGGCAAGCGTTTGCTGGCCTGAGGCGGCAAGCGCAAGTGCCGAGGCACCACCTGCAATCAGTTGACGACGATCAGGCGAGAAGTTGCGTGTGGTCATGGTCAGAGTCCCCTGTGATGCAAAGAGAGAAGCGGGCTTGAGTGACGGATCATGCGTTATCGAGCAGACGATGCAAATGCTGTTTCCAGTGCGCGATCAACCCCGCGTAATAGGCAGGATCATTGCGCAGAACGGTCTGCACACCCATGCCACGCATCAGGCACAAGGTGGCGTTGAGCGCGTCCGCCGCTAAGGCATCCGGCACACCGCGCGCACCGAAGAACCGCTGCCAGATGCCATTGAGCGAGGCATGGAACTCGCGCACTGGCGGCAGCAACTGTGCCCGCAGCCATGCATTGTGACGGGCTTCTGTAACGTGCTCAAGCGTGATCATGAACAGGGGGCCAGAGAACATACACCAGATCCGGTCCACGAAATCATCGAGCGTCAGGCGGCCCAGCGCGACATCGATGGCGAGCGCCTCGATTTCCGACGTGGCCTGATCCAGCATGAGGCCGACCGATTGCGCCACCAGATCGTCTTTTCCAGCAAAATGATGATGGAGCGCGCCGCGCGTCACGCCGGCCCGCAGCGCGATTTCGGCAAGGCCGGCCCGGGCATATCCATTCTCGTTCAGGATCATCAGCGTCGCCTGCATCAGCCGCGAACGGGTCTCGCTCGAGCGCGCATCCTGCGACCGACGGGCCGGTCGTGCGTGATCCGCGACAGGCGCATCGGTGCCACGAGCAGCGCTGCCGGGCGGAATCACAAGGCGTGGCTTCGATGCTGATGTCATCTTATCTCAAAGGCTGTTGCCACAAACATACAAACGTGCATGTTTGTGTTTGTCAACCTGACGCCAGCTCGCATGCCAGATGCAAAGAGGACCCCTTGACCGCCATGCGCATCCCTTTGATGCTCACATGATGACGACAGCGCAACCTGTTCTGGTGGTCAAAGATGTGCGGCTCGCGTTCGGTGGGCTGCAGGCGCTCGACGGCGCAACGCTGAATGTGCCTGCAGGTGGTGTCACGGCGCTGATCGGGCCTAATGGCGCGGGCAAGACAACATTGTTCAACGTCATCAGCGGGCTGTTGAAGCCCGATGGCGGCACCATCAACCTCGCAGATGCGACAGGCGGCCAGCACGATCTGGTGCGGCTGTCGCCTGACAGGATCAGCCGGCTGGGCCTTGTCCGAACCTTCCAAATCGCGCGTGGCTTGCCGAAAATGACCGTGTTCGAGCATCTGATGCTCTATGGACAGAACCAGCCCGGCGAGCAGCTATTGTCGCTGGTGAGCCAGAAACGAAGGGTGCGCCAGCGCGAGGCCGAGCTTGCCGAGAAGGCCCTGGCTGTGGCGGCCCGTATCCGGCTCGGGGCATTGATCGACAACCCTGTCACTGCGCTTTCCGGCGGGCAGAAGAAGCTTCTCGAGATTGGCCGCGCGCTGATGGCCGAACCAAGGGTGATCCTGTTCGACGAGCCTGCCGCAGGCGTCAATCCGACGCTGGCAGAAGAGATTGGCGACCAGTTGCAGGCGATTGCAGCCGAAGGGCGCTCTGTGCTGCTGATCGAGCATGACATGGCGCTGGTGTCTCGCGTGGCTGACCATGTCATCGTGCTGGCGCTTGGCCGCAAACTCGCCGAAGGGTCGTTCGATGACCTCCGCGAGAATGCCGAGGTGCAGCGCGCCTATCTCGGCGTCAGGCCGGAGATGGCCGCATGAGCTTACCACAGGTGGAAAGTTTGCTTCGGATCGATGGACTGGCCGGCGGATATGCCAGCGCTGATCATATCGTCAAGGGCGTTTCGATGACGGCGAACGCCCGCGAGATGGTGGCCATCATCGGCCCCAATGGTGCCGGTAAATCCACGGCATTGAAACTGGCAGCGGGGCTTCTGAAAACGACGGCCGGCAAGGTCTTGGTAGCAGGTGTGGACGTCACAGCGGCCACCCCACAGGACGTGCTAGGTGCTGGCCTCGTGCTGGTGCCGCAGGAGCGCAATGTCTTTGCCGCGCTCAGCATCGCCGAAAATCTCGCCATGGGGGCCTATACCGCGCCAGCACTGATGAAGCGCAGGCGCGAGGCTGTCTATGAGCGCCTGCCGCTGCTGGCCCAGCGCCGGGGATCGATGGCGCGCACGCTGTCTGGCGGCCAGCGCCAGCTGCTGGCCATGGGTATTGCGCTGATGGCCGAGCCGAGGGTGCTGGCGCTAGACGAGCCGACGGCTGGTCTCAGCCCCATGGCGGCTGCAGAACTGTTCGCCACGATCCACGGTCTGGCGAAAGATGGCGTGGCGGTGCTCATGGTCGAGCAAAATGCCATCGAAGCGCTCAGCGTCTGTGATCGTGGCTATGTGCTGGTTGATGGCCAGGTCGTGCGCATGGGCGCCGCCAGCGAGATTATGGCCGATGAGGACATTCGCCGCCTGTTTCTGGGTGGTCGAAAGCAACATGCCGGGCCGACCGCATCCACCAGACCACACTGAAACCCGTTCATTCACAACAGGCTCGACGGAGAGCCGGACACAAGTGGGAGTTTAGACCATGACCTTGCTGATGAACCGCCGTCATCTTCTCGTAGGAGCTGCGGCTGGAACCGCACTCCTTGCTTCACCCGCCATCCTGCGTGCGCAGGCCGGACCGATCAGGATCGGCACACTCACGCCGCTGACCGGATCGGGCGGTCTTTACGGGCCTGTGATGGCCAATGTGGTGAAGGCGGTTGCAGACGAGGTCAATGCAGCAGGTGGCCTGCTCGGCCGCCAGATCCAGGTGATCTCGGAAGATGACCAGACCAATGCCGAGGCGGGTGTGCGCGCCGCCCGCAAGCTGATCGATGTCGACAAGGTGAATGCCATCATGGGCACCTGGGCTTCCGCCGTCACCACGGCGGTTGCGCCCCTGTGCTGGGAGAACAAGGTGTTCCTGTTCACCGTTTCTGGCGCGGATTCCATCACCCAACTGCCGCACAATGGCTGGTTGGTGCGCACGCAGCCCAACACCACGCTCCAGGGCCGCAAGTTTGCCGAATTCTGCCTCGAGGTCTCGGGTGGCAAGCGCGCCTTCTTCATGATGCCGCAGACCCCGTTCACGCAATCGACCTTCAACAACTTCAAGATTGCCTATGACAAGGCAGGCGGCGCGACCGAGCTGCTGATCTATGACGACAAGAAGCCGAGCCTGCGCACCGAGGTCGATCAGGCCATGCGCTACAATCCTGATTGCATCTTCGTCGGCGGGTATCTCACCGACACCACTGTGCTGATGCGCGACCTGTTCCGTGCAGGTTTCAAGGGCAGGATTGTCGGCCCTGGCTATTCGATCAACCAGAAGCTGGTAGATGCCGTCGGCCAGCCAGAGGCGACCGAAGGGGCCTATGGCATGCTGCCCTCGCCGCAGGAAGGATCAAGCGGCTGGAAGAAGGTTGCCGAGCTGACCAGGCAGGCGAGCCCTGATCCGTTCTCCTGCCAGATTTTCGACCATGTGAACCTCGCCCTGATGGCGATGGCGCAGGCCAAGGATGCCAGTGGGCAGGCTATCCGCGACAATGTGCGCAAGGTCAGCCAGGGCGGCGGCGACAGGGTGGACACCGCTGTTGACGGCATCAAGGCGATCGCTGCTGGCAAGAAGGTCGACTATGACGGCGCATCCGGTCCTTGCGATTTCACCGAGCTGGGCGACATCTCGGACGTCAAGTTCCGCTATGAGCAGGTGAAGGCGGGCAAGATGACCTTGGTCCGGATCGCCTGATCCGGCGCGGGCGCATGTTCTGGTCAATCATTCAGGCGTTGCTGAACGGGCTGGTGTCCGGGACCATTCTGGCGGTCCCGGCCATCGGCTTCACGGCCATTTTTGCCGTGCTGCGCTATCCCAATTTCGCCATCGGCTCGCTGGCGACCATTGGCGCCTATGCGGGCTGGTTCGCCAATGTCAGGCTTGGCTGGCCGCTGGAGGCCAGCTTCGGGCTGGCTTTCACCGGCGCTGGCATTGCGGCGCTGGCAGCGGAATGGCTGGCGGTGCGCCCGCTGGAAAAGACGGGCGCACTCATGATGGCGATCTGCTCGCTGGCGGTCGGCATCGTGCTGGAGAACATGGTGCGTTTCGGCTTCGGCAACGAGCCGCGCGGCTTCAACGTGCCGCTGATGCGCGACATCCGCCTGGGCGATCTGCGCATCTCTCCGCAGCAGATCGAGAATTTTGCCGTCGCGCTGGGGTTGATGGCGCTGCTCTGGGCCGCGCTCAACTTCACCCGCATGGGCCGCGCGATGCGCGCAACCGCTGACAATCCGGACCTTGCGAAGCTCAAGGGTGTGCAGCCAGCAACGGTGGCTGCAATCACTGTGCTGGTCGGTGGCGGCCTTGCCGGCATTGGCGGCATGCTGGTGGCGCTCGACACGGCGGCTGATCCGCTGACCGGCTTCCGACTCATTCTTTCGGTCTTTGCTGCAGCTGTTCTGGGTGGACTTGGTTCCATTCCCGGCGCTGTGCTGGGCGCGCTCATCATTGGCATGGCCGAAGAACTGACCGTGCTGCTGCTGGCGCCCAACTACCGCACTGCTATCGGCTTTGCTGTGATCCTGATCGTGTTGAGTATCCGGCCCTCAGGCCTGTTTGGCGAGAAGAGCAGCTGATGGTCAACTACATCATCTTCATCTTGGTGGTGGCTGGCGTCTATGCGCTTTTGGCGCAATCGCTGACCCTTTCCTGGGGGCTGGCCGGTCTGGTCAATCTTGGGCTGGTCGGCTTCTTTGCAATCGGGGCCTATGCCTCGGCGATGACGACAAAATGGGGCGGCTGGCCCATCCCGCTCGGCCTTCTGGCTGCCGTTCTGCTGGGCCTTGCAACCGGCTTTCTGGTCACGGTCTCCACCTTGCGACTGCGCGATGACTATCTGGCCATCGTCACGCTTGGCTTTGCCGAGGTGGTGCGTCTGGTGGCCTCCAACGAGGTCTGGCTGACCGGCGGCACGGATGGCATTGCAGGCGTGCCAGCGATCATTCCGCGCGCCTGGGGGCCGAACTACCATCTCACCATGCTCGCCATCGTCAGCGCATTGGCGATAGGCACCTGCCTGCTCGTCAACCATCTGGCGAAAAGCCCCTGGGGCCGGGCCCTGCGAGCTGTGCGAGAGGACCAGGTGGTCGCAGCCGTCGCGGGCAAGCCCGTGGTGGTGCTGAAAGCGCAAGCCTTTTCGATTGCAGCTGCGATTGCCGCGCTCGCAGGCGCCATCTACGGCCACTACACCAGCTATGTCGCGCCGGACATCTACCAGCCGCTCATCACGATCTATGTGTTCCTCGCGGTCACCGCCGGGGGCGTCGGTCGCCCGGTCGGTGCCTTTGTCGGGGCCTATCTCCTGATCGGCTTTCTCGAACTCACCCGCTTCATGGCGGAGGTGGTGCCGGGCATCAGCCCGGTGCAGGCCGCAGCCACCCGCGAGATCATGGTGGGGCTGGCGCTGATCCTGCTGCTCCGGCTCAAGCCGAACGGCCTGATGCCCGAGAAGAACCAGAAATCCCCCGCTGGCACGTTTCCGACCGGAGCATCGCGATGAACAAGCTGATCGATGAGCTGAGCGCCTGCAGCCGCAGTCTCATTACGTCTGACGGCCCGCAGGCCCTTTATGCCCGGATCGATAAGTCCGTGCAGAGCCTGATCGGGCACAGGCTGTTCACGCTGCTTGTGGTGGTTGAAGGCGGCACCGAGGTCGAGCGGATCTATTCGTCTGATCCGGTCGCCTACAAACTGACGGGCCGCAAGCCGATGGGACCGACGCCATGGGGCGAGCATGTCATCAAGGGCATGCAGCCCTGGCATGGTCGCAACATGGCCGATATCCGCTGGGCTTTTCCAGATCACGAGCTGATCGAAAGCCTTGGCTGCGGCTCCTGCATCAACATTCCGGTCATCGTCTTTGGCCAGATGATCGGCACCATGAACGTGCTTGACCGTGAAGCCGCCTATGACGACAGCGCTGTTGCCGCACTCAGCCTTTTCGCACCCATCCTGACTTGGCCCTTTGCCCAGGCGGCAAAGGGCATCGAAGCCCGCACCTGAGGAGCCGCACATGGCCAAATCCGCGAAATCCGCAAAGCCGATCCTGTTTCGCAACGCTGCTCTTGTGGACGGCACCCAGGATCGCGCCATGCCCGGCATGTCGGTGCTGGTGGCAGATGGCAAAATCGTTGCGGTCTCGGAAAAGGAGATCACCAGCCAGAGCGCGCGCGTCGTTGATCTCAAGGGCCGGACCCTGATGCCGGGCCTGATCGACTGCCACGTCCATGTCACCGCCGCGATGACCAATCTGGGACAGAATGCGCTTTTGCCCGACAGCTACCTCGCGCACCGCACCGCCCAGATCATGAACGGCATGCTGATGCGCGGCTTCACCACCGTGCGCGATGTGGCTGGAGCAGACATTGGCTTGCAGATGGCGACAGATGAGGGGCTGATCGCGGGACCCCGTCTGGTGATCTGCTGCAAGGCCCTGTCCCAGACCAATGGCCATTCGGACTTCAGAGGCCGTTTCGACACGCGCGACACGAGCTGGTTCGACCGCAAGCTTGGTATGCTCGGGCGGCTGGTCGATGGCGTCGATGCCTGCCGCAAGGCCGCGCGCGAGGAGATCAAGGCCGGGGCGCAATTCATCAAGGTGATGGCGAATGGTGGCGTGGCCTCGCCCACCGATCCGATCGCATTCCTGGGTTTTTCACGCGAGGAGCTGCTGGCCATCGTCGAGGAGGCCAGCAATGCGCAGACCTATGTCTCGGCGCATCTCTACACCGATGCAGCAATTCGCCGGGCGGTGGAGTGTGGCGTGCTCTCGGTCGAGCACGCCAATCTGGTCGAACCAGAGACTGCA
This sequence comes from Allobosea sp., assembly GCA_031373605.1. Taxonomy (GTDB): domain Bacteria; phylum Pseudomonadota; class Alphaproteobacteria; order Rhizobiales; family Beijerinckiaceae; genus Allobosea. The sequence continues at coordinate 7,101 of JANMMX010000052.1, forward strand.
AAGCTGATGAAACAGAAAGGTGCCTGGGCCGTGCCGACAGTCGTTGTCTATGACGCGCTGGCCAGCGAAGGGGCCTCGCTCGGGCTGCCGCCGGATTCCGTGGCCAAGGTGGAAACTGTGCGCAAGGGCGGCATGCGCTCGCTCGAAGTCCTGCGGTCAGCCGGTGTGATGATGGGCTATGGCTCGGATCTGATCGGCACGCACATGCACCGCCTGCAAAGCGAGGAGTTCCTGATCCGCGGCAAGGTCATGCCCGCTCACGAAGTTATCAGCCATGCCACAGGGAATGCCGCCAAAATCTGCCAGATGGAAGGCCAGATCGGCACCATCCGCTCCGGCGCTCATGCAGACCTGATCGTGGTGGAAGGGGATCCGCTGAAAGACCTGTCTTTGCTCACCGGGCAAGGCAAGTACATGCCACTCATCATGAAGGGCGGGATAGCCTACAAGAACAGGCTTCAAAAGGCGGCCTGAGCTGAGGATCCTCCAATCAGCCTATTGTGGCAGGCCCAAGGGACCTATTGCTGGCTGCCGACCCAAGTAACTGGGGTGCGTGCGAGACATACCCTCGGGTTGATGACGCTGCGGTGGCGGTCATTGGTTCAAGCGAGGTTGGCAAAATGAGACTCGGCAATGTGCCACTCGGCCTTCTGTCACCGATTTCAGGCGTAGTCTCGTGGGCCGACTGCGACCAAGGAGCCGGCAGGGAATCTTTGGCGTTGCTGCTACCCCGATCAAGCGAAAACAAAATTCGTACTGAGACGTGATGTCCGTTTGTTCCTCGACAAGCGTATCCTTAAACCACGCCGTGAACGTCGGCTTGCGGCCAATTTCAGACCACTGCTCTCTTGCGCCCCCCCCTCACACCCGCTCCAGCCGCTCATGCGGCAGTGGTGGCAGCTCGATCCCGATCACATCTCCCGCCTTCAACTCCCCACCTCGCAACACAACACCCATGATGCCGGCCTTGCGGATCAGGGTGCCGTCCTCAGTGCGGTCGAGGGTCGCGGCGGTCAGGCCTTGCTGGAAGTTGTCGAGCTGGGCGCAGGGGTTTCGCAGGCCGGTGATCTCGATGATGGCGTCTGGCCCGAGAGCGAGCTTCGCG
>JANMMX010000422.1:0-5846 GCA_031373605.1 Allobosea sp.
CGAGCCACAAAAGACGGCAGTCGCATAAAAAACGTGCAGATCAGCGACGGCACATCGCGTCTCGCCGACCTGAGAGGTGCCGGAAGTGGCGGTATCACGCGTCGGCTCATCAATATCAGCGGTTGCCGCTGACTGGCATGCAAGTTGCCTCGCAAAGTGCGTGACCGCGCAAATGGACATGCGGCAATAACAATGGAGGCAACCATGATCATGACACGTCGCGGCGTTCTGGGCGCTGCGGTTGGCGGCGCTGCCGCTTTATCAACGGGCATCCGCCCTTCCTTCGCTCAGGGTGCACCGATCAAGGTTGGTATCCTGCATTCGCTCTCGGGCACCATGGCCATTTCCGAGACCACGCTGAAAGACGTCATGCTGATGCTCATCGAGCAGCAGAATGCCAAGGGCGGCGTGCTAGGCCGCAAGCTGGAACCCGTCGTGGTGGACCCGGCTTCCAACTGGCCGCTCTTTGCCGAGAAAGCGCGTGAACTGATCACCGGCGGCTGTTCCTCCGTGTTCGGCTGCTGGACCTCGGTCAGCAGGAAATCCGTGCTGCCGGTCTTCAAGGAACTCAACAACATCCTGTTCTACCCCGTCCAGTATGAGGGCGAGGAGAGCGAGCGCAATGTGTTCTACACCGGCGCTGCCCCGAACCAGCAGGCCATACCGGCCGTTGATTATCTGATGAGCAAGGATGGCGGCGAGGCCAAGCGCTGGGTGCTGGCCGGCACCGACTATGTCTATCCGCGCACCACCAACAAGATCCTGGAAGCCTACCTGATCTTCAAGGGCGTCGCGCCCGCCGACATCATGATCAACTACACCCCGTTCGGCCATTCCGACTGGCAGACGATCGTGGCCGACATCAAGCGCTTCGGCTCGGCTGGCAAGAAGACCGCCGTGGTCTCGACCATCAACGGCGATGCCAACGTGCCGTTCTACAAGGAACTGGGCAACCAGGGCATCAAGGCGACTGATATTCCGGTCGTGGCCTTCTCGGTCGGCGAAGAAGAACTGGCCGGCATCGACACCAGGCCGCTGCTCGGGCACCTTGCGGCCTGGAATTACTTCCAGTCCGTGAAAAACCCGGTCAACGACGCTTTCATCAAGTCCTGGCAGACCTTCAAGAAGAACCCGAAGGCCGTGACGAACGATCCGATGGAGGCCCATGTCATCGGGTTCGACATGTGGATCAAGGCCATCGAGAAGGCGAAAAGCGTCGCCCCCGACGCCGTCATCGAGGCTCTGCCGGGCATCACCGCACCGAACCTGACCGGCGGCACCTCGACCATGCTGGCCAACCACCACATCACCAAGCCGGTTCTGATCGGGGAAGTGCGCGGCGATGGCCAGTTCGACGTGGTGTGGCAGACCAAGGATCTGGTGCCGGGCGATGCCTGGACCGATCACCTGCCGGGCTCGAAGGATCTCGAGGCTGACTGGGTCACCCGCAAGTGCGGCAACTGGAACAAGGTCACCAGCCGCTGCGGCGCCTGACGTCCTGACGATGCGCGTCCCGGATGGTGCCACGCCATCCGGGGTCACGCTGATATTCCGGATGCTGCCGGAAGCATGTTGACCTCAGATATGGATACCGCCCCGATGATCCGGCAGCTTTATCGCCGCCTTGCCGCGACGCTGCTGGTCTTGCTTGCAATGGCTGCTCCTGCCATGGGGCAAGGCCTGAACGAAGCGCTCGACCGGTTTTCTGCCGACAGTTTTTCCGAGACGGAAGCGGCCGTGACAGCCATCGCGGCCAGTGGCGAGGCGCGAGGCGTCGATATTCTCGATGCGCTGGCTGACCGCCGCCTGTTTGCTGCGGGCGCGACCAAGGATGTGTTCTATAGAAACGCGGCGGGCGAGGGCTTCGATGCCCGCAGCGGCCGGCCCGCCACCATTCCCGCCGGTGCCGCCCCTGTCCGGCTCAACAACCGTTTGCGCAATACCGTTCAGGCCGCGCTTGGCGGCATGACGCTGCTGTCGCCCGACCCGGCCCGACGTCAACGCGCCGCCGAGGCCGTGTTTCGCTCTCGCGATGCGGCTGCACTCGACACCCTCAACCTCGCATTGGTGCGTGAGACGGTGCCCAAGGTGCGCGCCACCATGCTTGAGGCCAAGGCAGCCATCATCCTGTCCAATCCGGCGACTCCAGAGGCGTCGCGCATCGCCGCCGTGCAGGACATCATCGCTGTCGGCGACCATGATGGCATCGCGCTCCTGCGTCAGACGCTTGCCGCCGCAACCGGCCCGCTGCGCGAGGTGATCGAGCAGGGGATCGTCACCATCGAACGCCGACAGCGCATCCGCGAGGTTGGCCAGACCGTCTGGTTCGGCATTTCGCTCGGTTCCGTGCTGCTGCTTGCCGCCATCGGACTGGCCATAACCTTTGGCGTGATGGGCGTCATCAACATGGCCCATGGCGAGATGGTGATGATCGGCGCCTACACAACCTTCGTGGTTCAGGAGGTGTTTCGCATCAATTTCCCCCACCTGCTGGACTGGTCGCTGCCGCTCGCGATTCCGCTGGCATTTCTGGTCGCGGGCGCGCTGGGTGTCGCCATCGAGCGCGGCATCATCCGCTTCCTCTATGGCCGCCCTCTGGAAACGCTGCTTGCCACGTTCGGGCTGAGCCTGGTGCTCCAGCAGGCGGTGCGCACCTGGTTTGGCCCAACCAACCGCGAAGTCAGCGCGCCGTCCTACATGTCGGGGTCATTCGAGTTCCTCGGCATGCAGATCACCTATGGCCGCCTCTGGATCGTGGTGTTCACGCTGTTCGTCTTCGCCATGCTGCTGCTGGTGCTCAAGGCGACGTCACTTGGCCTCCAGATGCGTGCGGTGACGCAGAACAGGCGCATGGCCAGCGCCATGGGCATCCGCACCCGCTTCGTTGATGCCATGACCTTTGGTCTCGGCTCCGGCATTGCGGGGGTTGCAGGTGTCGCGCTCAGCCAGATCGACAATGTCTCGCCCAATCTTGGCCAGAGCTACATCATTGACAGTTTCATGGTCGTGGTTTTCGGCGGCGTCGGCAATCTCTGGGGCACGCTGGTTGCTGCCTTCACGCTCGGTATCGCCAACAAGGTGCTGGAACCTTATGCCGGTGCCGTGCTTGGCAAGATCATCATCCTCGTCCTGCTCATCCTGTTCATCCAGAAGCGCCCGCGCGGCCTGTTCGCGCTCAAGGGCCGGGCGGTGGAGCAGTGATCACCGCCCGTTTCATCAAGCTTCTGGAAGGGCGAGGGCTCCTGTTCCTCGCCATCGTCGCCGTCGTCGCGGTGCTGATTCCGGCGTGCAACCTGATGTTCCCGGTCACGTCCCCGCTGCACATCACCACGGGCACCATGGTGCTGATCGGCAAATACCTGTGCTATGCCATGTTCGCCATCGCGCTCGACCTCGTCTGGGGCTATTGCGGCATCCTCTCGCTCGGGCATGGGGCCTTTTTCGCGCTCGGCGGCTATGCCATGGGCATGTACCTGATGCGCCAGATCGGCCCGCGCGGGGTCTATGCCCATCCGGTGCTGCCCGATTTCATGGTGTTCCTCAACTACAAGGAACTGCCACTCGCCTGGTGGGGCTTCCAGTCCTTGCCCTATGCCATGATGATGGTTCTGCTCGTGCCAGGTCTGCTCGCCTTCGTCTTCGGATGGCTGGCCTTTCGCAGCCGCGTGACGGGCGTCTATCTTTCGATCATCACACAGGCGATGACCTATGCGCTGTGGCTGTCGTTCTTCCGCAATGACATGGGCTTTGGCGGCAACAATGGCCTCACCGATTTCAAGGACATTCTCGGGTTCAACGTGCAGGCCCAGGGCACGCGCGCCGGGTTGTTCGTGATCACCTGCATCGCATTGGCGCTAACCTTCATGATCGCCCGGCTGATCGTCGCCTCGACCTATGGCAAGGTGCTGGTGGCAATCCGCGATGCCGAGAGCCGCACCCGCTTCCTGGGGTACCGGGTCGAGCATCACAAGCTTCTGGTCTGGGTTGTCTCGGCCATGATGGCCGGGGTTGCCGGTGCGCTCTACGTGCCGCAGGTGGGCATCATCAACCCCTCGGAGTTCCATCCGGCAAATTCAATCGAAGCTGTGGTCTGGGTCGCCATTGGCGGCCGTGGCACGCTGGTCGGTGCAGCGCTCGGGGCAGTGGTGGTCAACTGGCTCAAGACCATGTTCACCTCGGGCTGGCTCGCGGCCTATTGGCTGTTTGCGCTCGGCGGACTGTTCGTGCTGGTGACGCTCGCCATGCCCAAGGGCCTGATTGGACTCTGGGACAGCTGGCAGGCCCGGCGCAAGGCTCCGGGTTCGGAAACCAGTCCTGCCCGCGAGGCTGAGCCGTCTGCCCGTGAGGCCAAGCCATGAGCGCGGTCACGAGCTCGATCCTCTATCTGGACGGCGTCAGCGTCGCGTTTGACGGCTTCAAGGCCCTGCGCTCGTTGTCGCTGACGCTGGAGCCCGGCGAGATGCGCGCCATCATCGGGCCAAACGGGGCCGGCAAGACGACGATGATGGATGTCATCACAGGCAAGACGAAATGCGATGCGGGTGATGTGCTGTTCGACAATGGCAGCGTCGACCTCCGGCGTTTCGACGAAGCGGCGATTGCCGGCATCGGCATCGGGCGCAAGTTCCAGAAGCCGACCGTGTTCGAGAGCCACACCGTTGCTGACAACGTGCTTCTGGCGCTGAAAGGCGAGCGCAGCGCCTTCTCGGCGCTGTTCGGTTCGCGCAACCGCGTCAGAAACGAAGAGATCGACCGCCACCTCACCACTGTGCGCCTCATTGGCCATCGTGACAGGTTGGCAGGCGAGCTCAGCCATGGCCAGAAGCAGTGGCTCGAGATCGCCATGCTGCTGGCCCAGGACCCGAAGCTTCTGCTTGTCGATGAACCTGTCGCTGGCATGACTGACGCCGAGACAGAAGCCACCGCCGGTTTGTTGCGCGAGATCAACAGGGACCATTCGATTGTCGTGGTCGAGCATGACATGGGTTTCGTGCGCGCGCTGGACTGCAAGGTCACCTGCCTGCACGAGGGCGCGGTGCTCGCCGAAGGTTCGATCGATGCCGTGGCGGGCAATGACCGCGTCATCGAAGTCTATCTGGGGCGGTGACGGCATGCTGAGCGTTGATGCGATCGACCTGCACTATGGTGCGGCACTTGCGCTGCGCAAGGTGTCGCTGACGGCGACCATTGGCGAGGTCACCTGTGTGCTGGGGAGAAACGGCGTCGGCAAGAGCTCGCTGTTGCGCGCCATCGTTGGCCACCAGCCGATCAGCGCCGGCGGCATAAGCCTCGACGGCACCCCTCTCGCCGGGATGCGGCCTGAAGATCGCGCCCGCCTCGGCATCGCCTATGTGCCACAGGGCCGCGAGATTTTCCCGCTGCTGACGGTAAAGGAGAATCTCGAAACCGGATTCGCCCCGCTGAGGCGCACCGAGCGCAACATCCCGCCCGAGCTGTTCGACCTGTTCCCCGTGCTGAAAGACATGCTCGGGCGTCGTGGCGGCGACCTGTCCGGTGGCCAGCAGCAGCAGCTCGCCATCGCTCGGGCGCTCGTGACGCGGCCCAAGCTGCTGGTGCTGGACGAGCCGACCGAAGGCATCCAACCCTCGATCATCAAGGACATCGGGCGGACCATCTCCTACCTGCGCGGCAAGGGCGACATGGGCATCGTGCTGGTCGAGCAGTATTTCGATTTCGCCAAGGAGCTCGCCGACCGCTGGTATGTGATGGATCGTGGTGAAGTGACGTTGTCAGGCGACCGCGCCAGCATGGATGAAAATGAGATCAGGCGGCGGATGAGCGTGTGACGGCGAGAGACGGCGCGATCAGACAAACCAACGACAAGG
>JANMMX010000452.1:0-1633 GCA_031373605.1 Allobosea sp.
CGCGGGCACGCGCCACCTGCAGCGAAAGCTGGCCACGCACGAAGAGGCCACGCGCATTTTCGGTGAGCGAAAGCCAACGCCCGATAGGCTCTGCCGGATCATGCTGCCAGAGCAGCTTGATTCCTGTGGGGCCACGGCGGCGCAGCGACTCGGCGAAGGCGCCAGGTTCCACCACATCGCGGCCAAGGTCCGGCACCTGGAACAGGCTGGCATAGCCTTCGAACAGACCATCGGCCTCCACCTTCGCCAGGGGCCGGGCCAGGAACTTCGCCTCGCGGGCAAAGGCACCATCATTGAGCCGGGCGGGGCGCGGCAGGCCAATTGCCCTGATCGCGTCACGAAGCGGAATCATGAGTTGCCTCCCGTCTTGCTGGCCTGCCGGCTGGCGTTGCGGTCCAGCCGCTCGAGCGTGCGCAGGAAGCTGCCGAACACCTCGGTGGCCGCAGGCCGCGCGCGAAACGGGCCGGCTGAGGCGCGCGGCGTCTGGCGCCCGGCAGACGGGGTTTTTCTGCTGCCAGAAGGGCCGATGCGCCCCGGTGCGGTTACGTTGTCTTGCCTCATGCCTGGTCTCCTTCATGTCGGCTGTTGAAGCGGGCGAGCTCGCGCACGAAATCGTCGAAGCGGCGGTTGGCAGCCATCAGTTCGCGCAGCATGAAAATGGCGAATGCTGTCTCGGCCAGCGCCCAGAGCAGCAGCGCCAGATGGCCGAGATCGCCGCGTGCCAGCACGCTGCCGAAGATCTTGTCGGCCAGTTCGATCATGCGCCCTCCTTGCGGCCATAGCCGACGGCCTCGCGCTTTTCGTCGGCAGTGAGAAAGCTCGCCTCGCTGACGCGCTTCCAGAGCGAGGCGCGCTCATCGGCCAGCGCCTCGATGCCATCGAGATCGGGCGCGAGCGTCAGCTCATCGCCGAAAGCGGGCCCGAGCCATTGGGCCATCGCCTGTGCCGTGCGCCGCACCAGCGGCACCGCTGTCTGGCGCCAGAAGGCGCGGTTGGCCTTGGCATAGTTGGCATGCGTGTTGTCGCCCGGCAGGCCGAGCAGCAGCGGCGGCACGCCGAAGGCCAGCGCGATCTCGCGCGCCGCCACGCCCTTGGCTGCGACAAAGTCGAGTTCCGCCGGTGTCATCGAGAGCGGCTTCCAGTCCAGCCCGCCTTCCAGCAGCATGGGCCGCCCGGCATTGCGCGCACCCTGGAAGCTCTCCTCCAGCTCGCCCTTCAGCCGCTCATACTGGCTGTCAGTCAGCGAGACGCCGTCCGGTCCGTCATAGACCAGCGCGCCGGAGGGCCGGGCCGCGTTGTCGAGTAGCGCCTTGTGCCAGGCGCTCGCGGCATTGTGGATGTCGAGCGGCTGGGCCGCCGCTTCGATGGGTGACAGGCCGTAATGGTCATCGACCGGATTGAACAAGGTCAGCTGCAGGATCGGGGCGAGCTGTTCAGCCTCCTGCCGGAAGCGGACGGTGTTCGAGCCAACTGTGTAATCATAGGCTTCCGGCCAGCCATCGCGCCCCGGCACGACGCGCATCCGGTCTGGCCGCAGCGCATAAAGCTCGCGCAACTCGCCATCGACGCTGACCGCCTCGACATAGGCATTGCCCGCCACCAGCAGATGGCCATAGAGCATCTCGGCAAAGGC
>JANMMX010000457.1:0-1674 GCA_031373605.1 Allobosea sp.
CCGGGCCGCGCCTGGGCCGGACCCTATGACATGAACCTGCTCGATGCCAACGCGATCGTTGGCCACGCTGTGGGTCTCGACATCCTGTATCTTGCCAACGGTTTCTCTGGCCATGGCCTCCAGCAAGCGCCAGCAGTCGGCCGCGGGCTGGCCGAGCTCATCGCGCATGGCCGCTATGTCACGCTCGATCTTGCCGATCTCGGTCATGCCCGCATTGTCGAGAAGCGTCCGCTGCTGGAAACCAATGTGATTTGAGCTTGTCATGATTTCTCCTGAACACGTCGCCGTCATGGCCCGCTACAACCGCTGGCAGAACCGGAACCTGTTGGGAGCTGCCAACACCTTGTCAGATGCCGCGCGGCGCGAGAGCCGTGGTGCCTTCTTCGGCTCGATTCAAGGCACATTCAGCCATCTGATCTGGGGCGATGGCATGTGGATGCACCGCTTTGCCGGGCTTCCCAAGCCGACGGCAGGCATCGACGACTCCGCCATGGTGCACCAGGACTGGGCGGCGTTCTGTGAGGCGCGTCACGCACTGGATGAGGCGATTGTCGACTGGTCGCGCGACGTGACCGCGGATTGGCTGGCCTCAACGCTCAGCTGGTATTCCGGCGCGGCCCAGCGCGAGTTCAGCAGGCCCTACTGGCTGCTGGCGACCCATATGTTCAATCACCAGACGCATCATCGCGGCCAGATCCACGCCATGCTGACGCAAGCCGGTGCCAAGCCCGGACCAACCGATCTTGCGATGATGCCGGACGCCTTGCTGGCGGGCTAAAGCAGTCCGCGCCTGGCCAGATTGCGCATCAGGTGCGAGGCGCCAAAGGCCCATGGCGGACAATCGGCGCAACTGCGCATGCGGTTGACGAGTGCGCCCAGTTCTGGCGCCGAGATGGTGACAATGTCGCCCATCTTGTGGGTGAAGCCACTGCCGACCTCGCCCCGGTCCTTCACCGGCGCAAACATCGTGCCGAGATAAAGCACGGCGCCGTCGGGATACTGGTGGTGGCTGCCGAGCATCTGAGCGGCCAGATCAGCCGGGTCACGGCTGATCTTGGCCAGTGAAGAGCTGCCCTCAAGCACAAACCCGTCTTCGCCCGAAACATGCAGCGAGACCGTCATGGCCCGCACATGATCGAGCGAAAAGCTCGTATCGAAGAAGCGCAGGAAGGGCCCGAGCGTGGCCGAGGCATTGTTGTCCTTGGCCTTGCCAAGGAGAAGCGCGGACCGGCCCTCGACATCACGCAGGTTGACGTCGTTGCCCAGCATCGCGCCGACAATCTGCCCAGTTGAAGCCACAGCCAGCACCACTTCCGGCTCCGGGTTGTTCCAGTGCGAGGCAGGATGGAGGCCGGCATCCGCACCGGTGCCCACACCCGCCATGGCCGGTGCCTTGGTGAAAATCTCGGCGTCTGGCCCGATGCCGACCTCAAGATACTGGCTCCAGGCCCCTTGCGCGATCAGCACCTGCTTGAGCTGCATCGCCTCAGGCGAGCCGGGCTTCAGCTGCGACAGGTCGTTGCCCACCAGCGACACGATCTCCTGCCGGATGGCGGCAGCGGAAGCCGGATTGCCGCGTGCCCGCTCCTCGATCACACGCTCCAGCATCGAGACCGCGAACGTCACGCCTGCCGCCTTGATGGCTTGCAGATCGACGGGCGCAAGCAGCCAGGG
>JANMMX010000459.1:0-2012 GCA_031373605.1 Allobosea sp.
GGGGCTGGACGTCGCCGTGCGCGTGCGCTCCACCCGCGTGCCGCGCCCCGGCCTGCTGCGCCTGAGCGCTGACGGACCCGTGGTCGATCTCGCGACCAGCGAGGAAGGGGTCTCGCCCGGCCAGGCCTGCGTGATCTATGACAGCGCCGCCCCCGATGCCCGTGTGCTGGGCGGCGGCACCATCCGCCCGCTGCCGCGCCCGGTGTTGACACCCAGTGCAGCCAAACCGCTCGCCACCAGCCCCGTCTAAGCCATCAGGAACCTCACCCATGGCCGTTACCTATGATCTCGATGGCCAGAAGCGCGTCTATGCGATCTGGGCGAAGTTCTATGACAAGGTCTATCTGCGCCTGCTGGCGCGCGCCCAGCGCGAGGCCGTGGCAGCCGCTTGTGCCAGCGGCCACAACATCCTCGAGATCGGCGTCGGCACCGGGCTGACCCTGCCCTTTTTCAGCGCCGACAAGCGCGTGACCGGCGCCGATCTCTCGCATGACATGCTCAAGGTGGCGCAGGCCAAGGTGCGCGACCAGAAGCTGCATCAGGTGCAGGGCCTCGTGGTCATGGATGCCTGCCGCCTCGGCTTTGCCGATGAGGCCTTCGATGCGGTCACGGCCCAGTTCGTCATCACGCTGGTGCCGGACCCGGAGGCCGCGCTCGACGAGATGGACCGCGTGCTGAAGCCGGGCGGCGAAATCATCATCTCGAGCCGCCTCGCGCCCGACACCGGCCCGATGGTGCCGGTCTGGCGCGCGCTAGCTCCGCTGGCGAAAGCCGTGGGCTGGAGCACCGATTTCCGCATCAGCCGCCTGACCAACTGGGCCGCCCGCACAGGCCGTTACGAGACCGTCCATATCGGGCGGGGGTATTTCAAGGTTGTGCGGTTGCGGAAGTTGAGTGCCAGGGGCTGAGTGAGAGCGGCAACAAATTGTGCTTGCTCATCGATTTCCGGGGCTGTGCAGCGCAGCGGAACAGAACCCGGAATCCAGCGCAAAAGCCTGCCGCGTCAGCGGCGCGTGATCTGACCATCGCAAACGCAAGGCGCGTTGCAAAAGGTTGCCGCGCTGGATCCCGGATCAGGTTCCGCTGCGCTCCACCTGTCCGGGAATCGCGAGCTGTTTGTGCGGTGCCAGACGAATGAGCTGCTGCTTGCGATTTCCGGGGCTGTGCAGCGCCAGCGGAACAGAACCCGGAATCCAGCGCAACAGCCTGCCGCGCCAGCGGCATCCGCTTCCTATATCAGGGGTTCCAGAAGATCATTCCACTCTGTGTTTGATACTTCAATCAAAGCCAGCTTCCACGCGCGGCGCCACTTCTTCAAAGATTTCTCGCGGGCTTGCGCATCAATGATCGAGGCATGTTCTTCATACCAGACCAGCACGCCTACATCATATCGAGCAGTGAATCCGGGATGCACTTTTGCCTTATGCTCGTTGATCCGTCTGACGAGATCATTGGTCACACCGACATACAACGTGCCGTTGCGACGGCTTGCAAGCATGTAGACCCAGAAGCGATCCATTCTTGCAACATGACTCGAAATTTCATTCGTTCAAGAGAGTGTTGAAGCAAAAATCTGCGCCGCTGACCCGACAAGCAGGCTCTGCGACTCCCGGACGGGTGCAGCGCAGCGGAACCCGATCCGGGATCCAGCGCAACAAACCTTCGCGGAGCGGCCTGATCCTTGCGAGGGTCAAACCACGCGCCGCTGGCGCGGCAAGCCACTGCGCTGGATTCCGGGTTCTGTTCCGCTCACGCTCCACAGCCCCGGAAATCCCTCACTTCCCCCGCTTCTTCCCCGGCCCCGGTCTTCCCCCACCCTTGTCGCGGACGGTGGCGCCCAAGGGGACGGCGCGGTCCGTGCCCGGTCCCATCGCGTCCAGCGAGGGTTTGGCAGCGCGCGTCGGCAGGTTGGCGGCGCGGCCGTAGCTGCGTTCGCCGCCATAGCGCCCGGCCTTGCCCTCGATCTCGGATTGCTTGGCCATCGGGTCATTGGCGATGGCGAGTTCGGTGGC